>JAISOY010000076.1 GCA_031275285.1 Bacteroidales bacterium
GTGTAAAACCAGGTATTGAACCTTTTTGAATGATCGAATTTATCCGGATCCTCAATGATTTTCAAAAACAGATCATGGAGAAAATCTTCGGCTTTTTCCCTGTTATGGTACAACATCCGGTAAAAGAAATTAAGCAGTGCTTTCGAGTAACGCCTGTAGAGTTCATCGAAAGCACACTGGTCATTTCCTGAAAAAAGCGACATTAGTTCTTCATCGGATATTGCCCGGTAATTCTTTTTGATTTTGAACAATGCCATTGGTCTTTATTCAAAGTATTGCATCCATTCCGGAACTCCTGCTTTTTCTGAAATGGTTTGCGCCATACTCTTTATGTTTTTCATTTTCACGGTTTCGTTCGAAAGGCGATAATGCTCATACAGCCTCAGAAAAGGTGCAACATAACCCAGATTCATTTTTGCTATTAAGCTTTCGGATATTGAATTCTGAAGTGTTATTTTTAAAAAATCCAACAGGAACTTGTTTTCGATATTGTTTTTCAATACTGCGATGTTATCAAAAGCCTTTTCGCTGTATTTTAATGCCAGGCCTGTCATATAAAGTTTATCGGAGAAACCGGCATAAATATTCTTGTCCGCAAACGGTGAAATATATACCGGACGTGTTTTCACATTTCTGACCACATGATGAATAAGTGCCGGAACTGTTTTCATCTCATTTTCATTTACTGTAAATTCGGGAATCGAGTTTTCTTTAAAAAACCATTGCCTGTACTTATCTATCTGGGCCATCATCATATTTACCGCGGTTACATCGGTACGAACATTTAATACATTCTGTAATATCCATATCGGATAAGTATCATTATCGCCATATACCAGGATGATGGCATTGTCATCCAACGACATCAGCATATTATAACCTGTTGCCAGGAATTCTATGGCCATCTCATTGCTGTCATACCACTTTTGGCTTACCACCCGAATATTTTTCTTATCGTTATTGATGGCGTAATAAGTCATCAAAGAAGGGATCAGTAACGGATCGTATGGCCGCATCTTTTGTGCCTGTAATAAACATGCGATTCCTTCCTCATCATAAAAACGGTCTTCAGACTTGATAAAGTTCAATTCGAATGTATGGGGGATTGCTTTTTCCGCCTTTTCAACAATTTGAGCCATGGGTACCAGATATTCTTCCTGTTGTTTGCCGGGGTCTATACCAAAGTACCTTTCTATGGCCCTGTTGGCTTTGTAGAAATTCACCCATGCTTCAGCATTTGTGGTCTTATTATCAATTTCATTTTTCCATAGCCTGGCCTGCTCCTTGTACCAGTCCAGATCTTTTAGGACACGTGCAAATGAATGAACGGTTTCTGCTTTCTGAGAAAATACAGAACATGGAAAAGCGGATAAAACAACCCAAAGAATTACTTTTGTCAATGTTTTCATACTTGAATATTTTTTTGAAGTTAAACTTTATTTTGCTGATTATACACCTGTCTTTTAAAAACGTTCAATAAATTTTGCGACCAGGTAATCTGATACAACACAGATAACAGGATAAGTCTAAGCGAAATAAGAAAACAACCAAAAATAAAAATATAACCATTCTTTTTGTTATGATTGATCATTATTTAATAACTTTGACAAAATAAGATGTATCAGGATTAGCTTTAAACCCGTACCTTGAAAGTCGTACGGTAGAAATATTCCGTCAATACTTGTTGAGTAAAAAAGAGTAAATCAATAGGAACTACTTTCAACACCGTAATTGTTCATGGCTAAAATCCTTTTAAGCGCCCAGTGTTGTTTATTGTTTTCTTAAGCAGCATTTATCAAGTGGATTATGTTCATAAAGTATAACATTAATTGTTCTACATTACTTAATATCTGGCTCTAGTCATTCCTATAGACCAGCAAATCACATACTTATAGAACCTTACCATAAAATATCATGCAAAAATACCACAAACATAAAGCCCATCCCTGGCACGGTATAAATATTGGAGAAGATGTACCGGAAGAAGTAACTGCATTCATAGAAATAGTACCGATGGACACAATAAAATATGAAGTGGATAAGGCATCGGGTTATCTTTCTATTGACCGTCCACAAAAATTTTCCAACATAGTGCCTGCCTTATACGGTTTTTTACCGCAGACCTACTGCGGCAAAGAGGTAGCTGTGTTAACCAATCTGGCACTAAAGCGTTCAGATATACAGGGAGACGGTGACCCGCTGGATATCTGCATACTCACTGAAAAAGATGTGACACATGGAGATATTATCGCCAGGGTACATCCTATAGGCGGATTCCGTTTGTTGGATCATGTACAGGCGGATGATAAGATCATTGCTGTATTGAAAAATGACATGGTATATGGTCATTACACGGATATTAGCCAGATACCGGCACCTATAGTAAACCGTCTAATCCATTATTTCACCACTTATAAAGATCTTCCGACCGACCACAAGCAACGGATGGAACTCAAAGATGTCTACGGAAAAGAGACCGCATACGATGTTATTCTACGATCCATGAAAGATTATGATGCTGAAATAAAACCACGATTGATATAAATTCCCTGTTTTATCATAATATCCAATTTCACATAACATAAAAAGTGCCTTACCTTCCATTTATTTTTCTTCAGGGAGTTGAAAAATAATATGTACCAAACACAAAATTTGAGCCTGTCAGCGAAAATATTCCATTGTTTCATCTTTACCTTTGCGATCAGTATACAGTTTATCAATCAAATCTGTGTTTCTAATAAAATATAAATTTCATGGAGCCTCTTCAAACCATTAATTACTCAGGTATATTCCTGTCATGTTTTACCGATGACCATACCTCTTGTGTCCATGCAACCAAAGATCACACACTCTTATACCTTTATTCGGGTGAACAAGTAATTGACAATAATGGTGAAAAAATGACAATCCATCCGGGAGAGTGTGTATTTATACGTCGTGACCATCGTGTGGTCATGTACAAACAACCTTTCGGAGAAGAACAATACAAAGGTATCTCACTGACATTCAGAAGAAGTATGCTCAGGGATTTTTACAATAAAATGGATAAAGCAGAAATTCCTAAAAATGTAAAAACGCCGGAAGAAAGTGTTTTCAAAATTCCAGTAAGACCTGATATTACCAGCCTTTTTCAATCCCTGATCCCCTATTTTGATTCTGCCGTACATCCTACTGAAGAAATTGTCAACCTTAAGGAACAGGAAGGTGTTTATTGTTTATTGAATACGGATAAAAAATTCTTCCCCGTTTTGTTCGATTTTACAGAGCCCTGGAAAATCGATATATTGGATTTCCTGAATGAAAACTATATGTATGAACTCACTATGGAGGAGATCGCTTCCTATACCGGTCGGAGCCTGGCCACCTTTAAACGCGACTTCGCCAAAGTAAGCGACACAACTCCACAGAAATGGCTCATTAATAAAAGACTGGAAATTGCCTACGAGAAACTTCAGAACGAAAACAAAAAAGTAAGTGATGTTTATGTAGAGGTCGGTTTCAAAAATGTATCCCATTTCTATTCCGCATTCAAAAAACAATACGGTTTTTCTCCAAAAAAATAGATAGAAGGCCGGTTTCGGGATCAAATCCGTAATATATCATCAGAAAATTTCCGATTGCACTTCTCAGCAAAAATCTTTGAGCCGCAGAGCGAAAGCACTCTGCGGCTTTCGTTTTAATTTTGTTCTATCATGAAATCTGGAAATGGTATACAAAGGGCTTTCAATTATTCCGACTTGTTTCTGAATAGTTTTTTCAGCATTGGTTCCGGTTATTTACACAATTCAACCGAGCACCTGATCATTTTTATTTATTCCGGAGAGTTGGTTATTCTGGAAAGCGGCCAAGAGATCTCCGTTAAAAGCGGTGAGTCTGTATTTATCAGAAAGGACATGCCGGTTAAGTTGTATAAAAAGAATGATCAGGAAGAGATGTTCCAGGGCATCATTATGGGATTTAGCAGGCCTTTCCTGTCTGAATGTTATAAAAATGTCAGAAAAAAACAAATACTGTCATATGGTGGAAAACTGGAATGCGGCATTGTCAGGTTACCCAAGACACCTTATATACAAAGCCTTCATGTGTCAATGATTCCATATTTCCAATGGGGTGTAAAACCATCAGGGAAAATCCTGGAATTAAAACTACGTGAAGGTATCTATTGCCTGCTTCTGCTTGACAACAGGTTTTTCACCTGTTTATTTGATTTCATGAATCCCTGGGGATTGAGCCTCATCAGTATTCCATGCCATAAAAATTAGTCTGAATACATTTCTGTAAAATAAAACAATAGAAACATGAAACCGAAAATCATTTGTCATATGATGAGTTCAGTAGACGGTAGGTTGATAGGTGACCGCTGGAGTGCTCCTTTCGACGGAACCGACCGGAATGAACTCTATGAGCCCTATTATGAAGTGAGCAGGCAACTTAAAGCCCGTGCCTGGATGATTGGTCGTAATACCATACAGACAGACAACGAAGTAACAATGTTCGATTACAACAAATACCTGCCGGCAAAAGAATTTAAGACTTATGCCGGTAAACGGGAGACCGAAAATACATGTATCATATTTGACTCAAAAGGCCGGATTGTTTACCCCAGTGACAAAATCAACGGTGATAATATAATCACTGTCCTTGGTGAGAAAGTGTCCGATGAATATCTCTCCCACCTCCGCAAAAAAGGCATTTCTTACATTTTTGCAGGAACAGACGGCTACGACCTTAACAAAGCCCTCGAAACGCTGAATACCGAATTTGGCTACGATGAACTTCTGCTTGACGGCGGTGGCGTATTGAACGGTACTTTCCTGAAAGCCGGATTACTCGATGAATTCAGTCTGTTGATCTATCCCGGAATGGACGGACTTTCCGGAGTTCCTTCCATCATCGAGTATCAAGGAAAAAAGGATGAGTTGCCCGCACAGGGACAGGCGTTGGAGTTACTCTCAGTAAAAAACCTGACGTATGGTATCGTATGGCTTCATTATAAATTCCATAAAGTATAAAACATATGTCTGCCATCGTTTCTATAAAAATGATACATACGGGACAGTTGAGTCCAAAGGATTTCATATTGACTCGCACCAATCTGTACAACAAGTCATACTTACCTTTTGATCAATTGATATCATTTTTTTACCGAATATTAAGTAATATAAAACAATTAATGTCATATTTTCTGAATGTAATTCATTTGATCAATGTGACTTAAGAAAATAATAAATAGCACTGAGTGCTTAAAATAAATGGACCATGGAAAATACGAAAAAAAGAGCAGCCGATCAATGGCTGAAAATGAATAGCAAACAAGGTGTTTATGCCGGAAAGCCTGCAGAAATCAACCGAAGGACAGCTTTAAAATACCTGGCTGTAATTCCTGTTCTGGCGTATGGATGCAGTTCCGCACACAAGAATACCGATGTAACTAATGAATCATCTGGGGAGCAAAGTCCTGATAATGCTCCGGTGGTTTATATGACTAAAGAGATATCTCCGGCAGCCATTATTGCCATGTATGAAAAACTGGGACGTAAGGCTACCGGCAAAGTTGCCGTTAAACTGAGTATGGGCGAACCGGGAGGACATAATTACCTGAAGCCTGAACTTGTCCGTGATCTGGTACAGCTGGTGAACGGAACGATTGTCGATTGTAATACAGCTTATGGCGGTAATCGCGCAACAACAGAATTACATCTTAAGGCAGCTGTTGATCATGGCTTTACAGCCATTGCCCCCATCGACATCATGGATTCCGAAGGTGAAACAGAATTACCGGTAACCGGAGGTAAACATTTAACTAAGGACATTGTAGGTTCACATTTTACCGTCTATGACTTTGTCGTCAATCTTTCGCATTTCAAGGGACATGCCATGGGTGGATTTGGCGGAGCCCTGAAAAATATGTCTATCGGCATTGCATCGTCCAAAGGAAAAACCCTGATACACTCTGCAGGAGCCAGTACAACGGATTGGGGAAATCCCGCCCAGAATGATTTTCTTGAGTCTATGGCAGAAGCGGCACAGGCTATTGCTGCTCATTGTGGAGATAAAATCATCTATATCAGCGTTATGAATAATCTTTCCGTCGATTGTGATTGCGACGCCAATCCGGAAGATCCGAAAATGGCCGACATAGGTATATTGGCCTCACTCGATCCTGTTGCCCTGGATAAAGCTTGTGTAGATCAGGTATATGCTTCAACCGATCCCGGAAAAGTACATCTCATAGAACGCATGGAATCCCGCAATGGCATACGTATCGTAGAACATGCCGAAGCGCTTGGGATGGGAAACAGCCGGTATCAACTGGTGATGGTATGAAAATAGGAATAAAAGTGCTCTACGCTATAAATTACAGTAAACCAGCGACTCAACACAAAAAGAAGGTATTTGGATACCTTCTTTTTGTGTTAAACATGAATGATAAATTAATCTTTAAGTAAGGGTAGTTCATCCAGGATATTTTTGATCTTGATGGCAACTCTGGGCATCGGTTCTGCAACGGTAAGGCTTACGATATCATATTCCGCCGATATATCCCTGATGACCCGCAGTAGCTGGTCAATTTTCATACCTCCGGGTACTATCCCCACTGCTGCAATCATTTCCGCCGGATCGATCACATCGAGATCAAAGTGTATCATAACTTTTGATGCACCCGTACCTTTTAGCCATTCCAGGACAGCATTGCTGTTATCAACCGTTTCTGCCGGATGAAGGCTTTTTACACCCCATTCTTCCAGACGTACATCGATACCCGGATCAAACTCATTAAGGCCGACGACCAACGCTTTGGCCGGTTCTGTTTTTGCAGGAAACGCCCGGATGATCTCATCATCCCACTTGCCGAAGCATGCCGCCAATGCCATAGCGTGATACCCTTCATAAGCATCGCCAGGTACGTTTATATCAGGATGAGCGTCTATCCAGACAATGGCTACATCGTCAGGATATTTAGCAGCCAAATAGGTAAACGGCACCACACTGGCTGAACAATCCCCACCAAGTGTAATGATACGTTCGGGATCATTCTCATTTAAGAGGGACAGGGCATCTTTGGTCTGTTGCAGGATAACGTCATAAGCATTTATTCCATTTTTAACCTTTCTGTCGTTTACGTCCAATGAAACCGGAACTTCTACAGTTTTTTGCCCATTCCTGGGAGCAAGAAAATTGAGCAGATGGGAACCAAGGTAGTATCCGCGTGAAGCATCATCTGCCGGAACCTCTGTAACAAGCGAAGTGATAATACCTCCCTGCCATTGAGGATAAATAAGCCTTAAGGTTGAAGAACTTTTCATATTTATCTGATTTGAATTTTTATTCTGTTGGGATGGCCCGCATCCATAAAAAAGAACAGTAACAACAACTATGAATAATGTGATCTTTTTTGTTTTCATAATGACTTTTCACTTAAAGTGGTTTTTATTCATCAATGCGTTCCAGCTTGAAAATTACCGGACGAACCCCGTCATTGCAACAGGTGATCATCATTTTCTCGTCATTTGTCCAACCCCGCATGATGGAACCGCCCTGCAAAGCAGTGTAAATATAACGACTGATCGCGTCCCATGCTTCGCCGCAGAACTTTCCGTTCATCATTCTGAAATGCGCCTCATTATCAACAATGAACTCCTGTCCTTCAAGAAAATACGGACATTTCCCCACATTTGGGTTGGCAAGATACTTGTCAGCCAGTTCCTGATTGTATTCTCTTTTTAAGACTGTAATCTTACACTTGTGTGTTTTTGTTGTTCCTTTATTATCCATACCTGAATTATTTCCTTTGGTTATCGTTAAATTTTTGGCTGAAGCACCTAACAAGATGTTCGTTCCTAATAATGTCGAGGTTCCGAATAGCGCAGAAGCCCTGATAAACTTCCTCCGGGAATTATCTCCAACACATCCCTTACTGAACGATTCCTTGTCTATATTATGATTTATTGCTCTTTTATTAGCTGCTTTCATGTTCAGATACAATTAAAGGACAAAAATAAGAGTATCTACATCGTTATACAAGTACGGGTAAATTATTCATATAGTGATAAATTTATCACTATATGATAAAATAATGTATATATGTAATGAATGAATACTTGTTCTTATCTTTGTAAGAAAAACATGTACGAAAAGAAATTACCTTTTGATATAGATTGCGGTATCAGAATTACAATGGAAGTGATCGGCGGAAAATGGAAAAGTTGTATTATCCACGAATTAATGGAAGGCTGCCTGCGTCCGAATGAAATACATAAAATGTTCCCTGAAGCCAATCCAAGGGTGATCAACAAGCAACTGAAAGAATTGGAAATGTATGGTATCATCAGGAAAACCATTTATCCGGTCTTACCTCCTCATTCTGAATATAGTCTTACCGAAGTGGGTGAAACCTTAATACCTATCGTAGAAAAACTTGAAAAATGGGGTGATTATTTTCAACCTACCATGGCTAAAATATTGGGAATGGAAATAGATCCCAAATAATGAACATCACTAACTGATCCGATTGTTCGCAAATCATTCAATAGATTACTTACGATAAATAGCCGAACTTAATATACATAGGTCTCCAATAGCGGAGTCCCCGGATCACTGTTTACCAAACCACTATTCATCACTTGTTCTTTCCGGAAAGGATTTTTTTTTCGTTCCCACACATAAGCTGAGCCTCTCAGCGAAAATCTTTGAGCCTCCGGACGAAAATCATTCGTCCGGTCCGGGTTACTTTTGCATCATAAATTAAAAGTCAATCAAAGATGAAGAACACTTTTTTAATCACCTTATTAATTGTATTTGCCATGAGTAATATCGCAGCGCAAAACAAGTATGTCCTCAATCCCGGAACCGGGGAATTTGCAGGCAATGATAAAGTAACCGTTCAGCGGGTTAGCTTTAAGAACCAGTACCAGATGGAAGTAGTCGGAAACTTGTTTATGGTTAAAGGTATCGACCTGAACCAACAACATGCCGCCATCGTTGTCGGTCATCCGATGGGAGCCGTAAAAGAACAGAGTGCCAATGTGTACGCCTCTTATATGGCTGAACGCGGATTTGTGACATTATCCATAGACTTGTCTTTCTGGGGCGAGAGCGAAGGTGAACCACGTAATGCCGTAGCCCCTGAGATTTATGCGGAAGATTTCAGCGCCGCAGTCGATTATCTGGGAACAAGACATTATATCGACCGTGAGCGTATCGGCGCTATCGGCATCTGTGGAAGCGGAAGTTTTGTGATCAGTGCAGCGAAAATCGATCCACGTATCAGGGCAATCGCAACCATCAGTATGTATAACATGGGAAATTCCAGTCGTCACGGACTCAATCATTCACTTACTTCAGAGCAACGAAAACAAATCATAGCCACTGCTGCTCAACAGCGCTATGCAGAATTTGAAGGAGCAGAAGTGCAGGTTGCAGGAGGTACGGTGCTTGAACTGACACCGGAATCCGGCCCCATTGAACGTGAATTTTATGAATTTTACCGCAATCCGGACAGAGGTGAATTTACCCCTAAAGGCGCATCGCCGCTGAAGACGACAAAACCGACAGTTACCAGCAAAGTGAAATTCATGAACTTCTATCCATTCAACGACATCGAAACCATTTCGCCACGCCCGATGCTGTTTATCACAGGCGACCAGGCGCATTCCAAAGAATTCAGCGAAGATGCATACAAACGTGCTGCCGAGCCTAAGGAACTGTATTATGTGAAAGGCGCGGGACATGTGGATTTGTACGACCGTCTGGATGTAATTCCTTTTGACAAATTGGATACTTTTTTCAAATCCAATCTCAAATAAATGCAATGAAGGATGAAAAAAATTACATTATTAATAGCATTGGCAATCACCGTCTTAATATTTAGCCCGTTAAACGCGCAAAACATGAAAATGAAGATCATCATCGGGAATAAAGAATTTACCGCTACGCTGAATGACAGCGAGGCTGCAAAAGAACTCGTCAAATTATTGCCTATGGAAGTAAATATGGGCGAACACAACGGTAATGAAAAATATTATAACCTGCCCGACAGGATGCCCGGCAAAGCCACTAATCCCGGCAGCGTACAGGCAGGCGACCTGATGATATGGTCGTCGAACACACTGGTGTTGTTTTATGCCGGAAGCCGCACTTCGTACAGTTACATCCGTGTCGGTAAAATTGATGATACTTCCGGATTGCAGAAAGCAGTGGGCAGAGGTAGCATAAAAGTTAAATATGAGCTATTGAAACCGGAAAAGGAATAGCAGTCAACACAAATAATCCGGAAGGAAGAATGATATGACAATGAAATATCCATGAACATCACTGTTCGCCCAACGTGATGAACCGAGTTTACGAGTTCGACGAAGTCAATAAAATATGGATATTATCGATAAATTAAATTATTCATATGGAATCGATGAGCTAAAGGTTCCATGTGACCATTGAAAA
>JAISOY010000077.1 GCA_031275285.1 Bacteroidales bacterium
TTTATTAAAACACCCCCACCCCAAACCCCCCCGCGCCAGCCTGTGCAGGTCTGCGTACATAACCTCCTTTTGCTGTGAATTGTGTTACATATAATGTTTTTACCAGTTTTCCCACCGAATCCTCGATCCATACAGCATACTGGTTGCTGCCATGTCCGCTCTGTCGCACATACGAAACGGTGATTTCCAACACGCCGTTTCCGTTGTTTTCAGAAAGCCGTTCTCCCGGAAAAGCATTCGTGCTGAAAAAGATTCCAAAAAGAAAAAAGAATAAGTGGCTCATAACATGAAATTTTAGCATTTTCCATTTGTAACCCGGAAAATATATTTTCCGGGTTACAGAACTCTATATAATATGGATAGTAATGAACATTTTTTAAATTAAATCTGTCATTAAGGAACTTTATTCCCTGCACTGGGCGGCAATATACCTCTGACTTTCATGGAAATTCCGAGAAACTGGTCGCGTGCAGTGATATACAGGATGGAAAAATCCGGCCCGCCGAACACGCAACTTGAAGCATAAGGAATTCCATACTCCGCAGCCAGTCGACCTATGAATTTGCCGGCTTTGTCGTAAATCCGGAGTCCGTTACCACTACAACCTACATACAAATTTCCTTCAGTATCCAGATAAATACCGTCCGCCCCACGAGCGTCATGGATCAACAACGTTTCGTTTGCCAATTTACCCGGTGCTAGCACATCATATTTATAGACATGTCCCACCTTGTTATCAACGATGTAAAGTATTTTACAGTCTGCAGTAAGAATAATGCCGTTCGGTTTTTTACAGACCGTCGAAACACGGGATATTTCACCGTCTTTCGAGACATAATACACGTCTTCTTTTCTGACGGTATTATTATCTCGATGCCGATAGCTAGGGTCGGTGAAATAGAAACCGTTTTCAAAATCAATTGTTATGTGTTCCGGTTCGTTGAAACGCAACCCTTCGAATTCGCTTACGATTGTCCGTTTTTCTTTGGTACGCACATCGAATTCGACAATACGGGAAGCCGCTCCTTCGGTAACAATGAGCTTTCCATCGCGGTTGAACATCATCGCAACGGGATCGAAGGTGTCGTCGGTAAATAGTTCGACGGGCCTTCCATAAGCGTAAAATTGAATTTTGTCCAATCTGGCAGAGAAATATACATTCCCGACAGCATCAACAGCGGGACCTTCGCTGAAATTGTAACCGGTTCCGAGTACGGTGGCTTTTATACCTGGTTCAATGATATCCGAAAGTTGAAAAGCCGCTTGTTCCTTATCCTGTTTTCCCACCGAATCTTCGGTCCATAATGCATACCGGTTGCTGCTATACCCGCTTTGAAGCACATACATACCGGTAGTTTTCGGCATTCCGATTCTTTTATTTTCAGAGAACCTTCTTTCTGCGAAAGCGGTTAAACTTAAAAAGGTACCAATGAGAAAAAAGAATAAATGCCTCATAAAATGAATTTTATTTGTACGGACATAAAACACAAGGATACAAGCTATAAACAACAATTCCAAAAAACAACAAAACCAACAATTCTGCTTGTATCCCGTATTTTATGCAATCAACTTAATTTTTTATAGATCAACTCGATCCCTTTTCCGTTTTTGGGATCAAGGTTCCGGGAATAGCGGCGTGTTTCGTCGCTGTCCCAATGTTCGTGAACACCCAGACTGGTTACCTGCTTTCCGTCCTGCATGTATTTGGTCCCTGATGGCGGATTTTCGGCCAGTGCCATCTCATGAAGGTAATCGTCGGCATTTTCGCGGATCAGCATCCACGGACGGTTCTGGTTTTCGGGATCCAGATTGTTTTTTGTCTGGGAATACAGAATATCCAGTCCGACGGAATCCAGAGCCACGCCATCCAACGATGCGAGGATACAGGAAGGCCATTCGGGATTGGCATACGGATAATTCTTATTGAAGAACGGTGCATTGGGAAAATGTACGGCATACGACGAATGTTTCCGGGCTGAATACAGGCCGTCCAGCATATAAAGAATGGTCTTTTTCCCCAGTGTCGGCGATGCTGCAAGATCCACCACAGGAGAATAGGTTTTCGGTTTGGCGTCGCGGTTGGTATTCATCACTGCGTGCAGATCTGACGGTCCCTGGATGGAACCGAAATGATTTTTCCCAAGCATTGTTACCGCTGTCTGCCCTTCATCCCCTTTTTCCATATTCGAATACGGATATGAATGACATTTCAGCATGGCAAGGTTCACCATATAAGTAGCATCCATCACCTGTCTGGGAATATTGGTCGCCTTCGCGTAGGCAATACCGTTGGAATACTGCATGCCCTTTACCCATTCGGGCATTTCCAGGCGCCGGTGGTCTCCGTACAGGGGATGCTTTTGTTTATCGGTAAATTCCTTTTCCTGCATGAAACGGACATCTTTGAAATCGCTCCACACCTTTTTCAATACGGCAGCGTAGACATAACGTTTTCCGTCGTAGACCAGTATGTTTTCTTCGGGTACCCCGGCATGTTTCACTAATTGTTCCACTACGGCATGTACGGTCTGCGGGGCGACATCGGTATAATTGTTTGTCCGTTCGGGCCGGTTGGTGGAGTTCATATTGATCTTTACGGCAACGATCTCTCCTTTGCGGTATCCTTTTTTCCCCTTACCCAACTGACTGTTATGGTATTCGAAGATCGCCTTCCATGCCTGTCCGTAATTCTTCTTGCCCGTTACCTGAAGGATGACATCCCCTACCATTTCCGTTACACGTTTCTGATCGGTATTTTCATCCAGCCACCAAGGGCTTGTCATGGATCTCCAGTTGCCATCCCAGTGAGCGGTCCCGGGCGCATGCGACCATGCCACCCTTCCGGGATATATTCCACGGGCTTTACCTACAGGTAGGTTTATTGCATCCGGTTTCCAATTATATGGCGTTGCCGGTTTCGGCTGTTGTTGCATCAATGTTTCCGCACCTTGCAGCAGACCTGCAGGAACAGCCGATGCAAGAATGCCGATCCCTGTTTTCCTGATAAATTCCCTCCTGTTGCTTTTCATTAAATTAAGAATTAAGAATTAAAAATTAAAAATTGAGAACCTTTAGCTCGGCGTAGCCAATTGAGAATTAAGAATTAAAAAAGGATTTGATATTCATTCTCCATTACTCGCTAACGCTCATGACCGGCTATCGCCTATGTTCTCCATTATTTTTTTATTTTTTCTCTTTCGACAATTTCAGTGGCCCATACAAAACCCACATAGGCTTCTTTGGCATTGAGCATTTTCCGGTAATGGATGTACTTCTCATAATTATCCTGTACGCCGAGGCCATCGCAGGCATGATAGATATCCACCAGACCGTGTTTGTTGATCTTTGCATTGCCGGTGATCAGCTTATAGCCCTTATCCACCACTTTTTTGTAATCTTTTTTACCGATGACACCCAGATTGATGCCTTGTTGTATCGCGTATACGAACATAGCCGTACCGGATGTTTCTATCCAGTTATCCGCACGATCCGTTTTATCCACTACCTGATACCATCCTCCGGTTTTGGGATCCTGCGTCTTTTTCAATCCTTCCGCCAGGCGGATGTATATATTCCTGATCTCGTTGTATTTCGGATGCGCCTGTGGAATGGTTTCCAGTGCTTCGACCAGTACCAGGGCATACCAGCCTAATCCTTCACCCCATACTTCATGCGATTTTCCTGTGGCAGGGTCGGCCCACGTACATACGCGGGGTCCGTGTCCCGGTTCGTAGACTCCATGTACATACAATCCCGAACTACCCTGTTCGCCCCGTTTGGCATATGCGGTAATCTGGCGGGCCGCTTCATCGAAAGCATATTCCGAATCACCGATGGATCGTCCGTAACGAAGCAGGAACATCTGTCCCATAAAAATCCCGTCGATCCACATCTGTCCGGTCAGACCTGCCCCATGCCAGAATCCGCCGTCGCTGTTGCGCGGATAACTGTCGAAACAACGTCGTATCGTCTCTGCCGCCTTTTTATACCGTTCGTCCTTATAGTGTTCATACATCATGACAAGTGTATTTCCCGGCATCATTCCGTCGAGGTTGGTACAGTAGGAGGGCATCCTGGTTACTCCCTTGTGGTTGCGCACTCCCCTGAGGTTACCATCTTCATCGACAAAACCATCGATGTATTGTTTGATATATTCCAGATACTGCTTATCACCTGTAACTTTGTATAATCGTTCGAAAGCGCAGGCCATATATGAATTGACATAGGTCCATGAATTCCAGTAAGCTTTTGAATAGTCGGGCCACCGGGCCATAGTGGATTGTGCGGTAGCTATCGCCCACGATGCAGGCGCCTTATCAGGCATATAGGAAAGATATGCCCCGGGAATCGTGGTGTTGGCCGCATCGGGGAACGGACGTTGTTCAACAACCCCGGCATAGGCGCCATTCACTGCCTCTACCATTTTCCCGACATTTACGGACTGCTTGCCGTCAAGGTAGATTTCCTTGTTTTCTCTGCCGGTCAACTGCAAAAGCGCATTGGATTCTCCTGTAACGGAGGATGTGGAGATGTAGGCATAGCGGACGCTATCCAGACGCATGATTGTTTCCGAACCGGCGCTTGCTACGGCTTTAAAATTATTGATAATCACACCTGTCGCATCCTGGCAGATCAGCGCGGGACGAAGGTCAGCCTTGCCCAGTTTGAAACTGACATTGTTCAGTTGCAGGTTGCTGACATGCCTTGCCCATACTCCGTATGCCGGGACATAGGGGCCGAATGTCTTCACTTCGGGATACTGGTTCACGGCTTCCTGAACCACCCTGTGTCCATCCTGTACGGTTCCACCGCCGGGAAGCTCGATCTCGATATTTTCCAAAGTAAGATTGTTGATATAATGTCCGGGAACGCCCGTAATCAGAATGCCCGATGCCGGATTCAACTGGGTAATCGAATCGCTTTTAGCCTTTACATTACGGATAAAAACGTGTTCGAACGTACCTGTCGGTTGTTTTTCATCGCCTTTGCGGAAAACATTGAGCCTTGAACCCAGACGGAAAAGCATAGGCGTACGTACATTCTCCATGGTGATATCGGTGATCTCTATATTTCTTAAATGTGCCCCGTCAACAGTAAATAATTTGATACCGCCGTTCCGGGTATCATAAATATGGCATTTGGATATCTTAATGTTCTCGAAGGACGACATGGACTCGGTTCCCATTTTTATACCGGCCTGATTGCTTTTCAGACGCATGTTGGTAACGGTAATATCCCGGCAGGGCGCTTTGCTGTATGTGGCCTTGAAACACAAGGCATCATCGCCGCTGTCGATATCGCAGTTATTGATGCGTACCTGCTGACAGCCATCGATGTTGATCCCGTCGTTATGTGCCACTCCACGGCTGATGATCTTTACATCTTCGATACGGATATTCCTGCTCTGGGCATAATGGGAAGTCCAGGCTCCGGCATATTTCAACGTAACACCCTGTACAGTGACATTTTCGCAACGAAGTACCCGCAACAGGAATGGACGGTAGCCCCAGATTTTGGATTCCGAACGTTTGTCTTCGGCAATATGCCGGGCTTTCAGGGCCGAGCCCTGTCCGTCGATCACTCCTTCGCCTTCAATGGCCACGTTTTTCACATCGATGGCGACAATAAACGCCCATCCTACTTCTATTCCCAATCCTTCGGTGAAAGGATCGAGGTTGTCATATGCTTTGATGTCCGTTGTACCCAACAAAAGTGCATTTTTATCCAGATACAGCCTGACATTGTCTTTTAATGCAATGGTGGCGCATAAAAATGTTCCCGGAGGAATGACTACCGTTCCTCCTCCTGCAGCATGACAGGCGTCGATGGCTTTTTGTATTGCCGGAGAATCCATCGTTTCGCTATCACCAACCACACCATAATCCCGCGCATTGAAGATGTCTTTTCCGTTGCCTGACAGTTTTTCATCCTGTTTTCCGGTTACATCCATGAATGCGATATCGGAAAACAACACGGATTCGTCACGAATGTAGGAAGGATTGCGTAGGCTTCTGTATATGCCGTATTTGGGCCGGTTAAATTTAGCTCC
Organism: Bacteroidales bacterium; assembly: GCA_031275285.1. Taxonomy (NCBI): domain Bacteria; kingdom Pseudomonadati; phylum Bacteroidota; class Bacteroidia; order Bacteroidales; species Bacteroidales bacterium. The sequence goes on from JAISOY010000077.1 coordinate 6,050, forward strand.
GTCCCGCCACATATCCACTCCCTCCGTTTTGTTGTACAACAGCACCTTACCGTCGGATACCCGTTTGATCTCCATTTCCAGCGTCCCGGGACGGTCATGCGTAACAGTTTCGGTGACTTCCACCCAGGTCCCTTTGAAATCGGCCAACGGCACTTCCGCTAATATGGTGGAACGATTGGCTGAAGATACCTGGTTCAGTTGCAACACTTCGCCACTTTCTTTCCAGCGGGGCGTGAGGGTCACGATAGGTGCACCCGCTCCGGGGCCTGAATCGGCTTTGATCTGATGGATATGGCAAAAGCCCGGTGCAGCCTGAAATCCTTTATCTAGTTTAAAGCGCCATTGATAAGTATGTTTTTTCCCCCGGAAACCCTTCATACTTTCCGGTGAAGGTCCAAATGTCTTGATCTCCGCCCGTTGCCTGTCCTTGGAGCCGCAACGGTCATCATCCAGTTCCGCATGAAGCGTAAAAGCAAAAACCTGCTTGTCCAATTCCTTATCGAACTGCTGGGTGATATGCTTTACGGGATGTCCGCAATCGGGTACTTCCACACCGTAACCGTAAGATTCGATCAACCGGTACGTATCAGATGTGCCATCGGCATTCATTACTCTTCCGGCCTGCGCAGAAACAAACTGCGAGGAAAAAAGAATGAAGAATGAAAAATTAAAAATTAAAAATGAGACAGTGCGCATGCAACTAGGAATTAAAAATTAAAAATTAAAAATTAAAATGGAAAATGGGTATGGAATTCATTATCAATTATCAATTCTCCATTCTCCATTATTTTGTCATGAATGTGAACGTTACTTTTCCTACATGGTCGGGTTTTCCTTTTTCGGCTTTGGATATTTTACCTTCCTGCTGTCCTTTTTTGTTTTTTGTAACGGTTATTTCCCGCCATGAAAGGATGCCTTTTTCATAATCGAAAGTTTCGCCGTCATCATCATACAGGAGATATTTTCCGTCCTGTACACCATAATGCCTGATTTCCATATTCACTTTCTCACCATTGGCAGGGGCATGTAAACGGCTTTCCATCATGGGAATGATCCCGCCATCCTTCACATATACGGGTATCCTGTCCAGGCCGGGTGTTACCGTAATGGCTTCCCCATCACCGGCATATTCGCCCGTATAGAAATCGTACCATTTTCCTTTGGGTAATAATACCTTACGTGATTTCTGACCAGCAAACATGGGGGCTACCAAAAGATATTCCCCGGCCATATACTGATCTTTTACCTCTTTGTTGACAGCTTCCAGGTAGGGATTATCTTCTAAGCTGCGGCTTCTTACTTCGGCGCCTCCTTCATTCCTGAAACCGGGTTCAAGCATCATCGCCCTGAACGGCGGCGTCCCTTCGAAATGATATTTGGCAAATTCCGAATAAAAATAAGGCATCAGCTGCATCCTGAGCAGGGAATAATATTTTACCTGTTCCGCCACTTCGGGGAACGACCACGGCTTGGTTCCGCTGCTCCATGCATTGATCATGGCCATGGGGGAGAAGGTCACGGATTGAAAACGGCGCAACCATTCTTCACCTGTTTTGGAACCCCTTACTTCAGGTGTCCATAATACACCGCAAAAACTACTGTTGATCAATGCGGTGATAAAGTCCTCATGGCTGTAATAATCGTTATAGATGACATACGGCATATTGTTGGCTCCTGCATTGGATGCCCTTACCAGGCCGAAAGTCCTTTCGTTGCGCTGGCGGTACAATTCATCGGTTAGTTTTTGTGTCAATACGCCATAAGTCTGGCGCATCTGCTCGGCGCTGATTCCTGATGGAAATGTTGCCACATCAGGCCACAGGTAAAAGTCATAGCCGTCTACCTCGTCTATTTTATATCCGCTTACCCCGATGGATACCTGGTCCTTCATCAGTTGACCGGCAAATATTTCCCTGGCCTGCGGCATGGTGAGATCGGGCACGGTTCCGCACCATACGGTATGTGTGCCGGTGTAAGGTTGTATATTTTTAAATATAGGTGATTCCGGGGATATAAAAGGGTTGGTCCACAGGTTGATACGGATTCCCTTCTCTTTCATATTTTTGACGAATCCTGCCGGATCGGGGAAACGGCCTTTGTCCCATTCAAAGGAACAGGGATAGGCTTTGGTTTGCCAACCGGGCTCCAGACCTATGAAATCAAGTGGATAACCACGTTTAGTAAATTCATCGGCTTCTTCTATAACCTGATCTGCGTTGTATAACTTTTGTACACGTTGGGTAAAGCCGAGTCCCCAGCGGGGTGGGAGAGTACCTCCACCGCAATACAGGTTGTAACGACGAACGGCATCCAGCGTGGTAGGGCCGGCAAAAAGGAAGATCTCCACTCCTTCGGCCGGGATCAGTATTTCCACATTATCCGAATAAGGGCGTGAAGACCATGTCCTGTCCGTATTACGATCTTTCACCGCAGGCGGATTTTTACTGTCCGTACGCACGCCTGTACCTACATAAACAGTTATGTAGCGCGCTGAATTGATCAGCACTCCGTAACCATTGGACGATACATAAAAAGGCACGGGGGCATGGGTTCTTCCGTTGTCTTTTCCACCATAGTGGTCGACATGCAGGTTCAGTATTTTTCCCCGCTGATGTACCGTCTGGAAATTCAATCCTAATCCAAAGATCTGCTCGCCTTTCTCCAGAGGTAAACGCAGGTACACTTTTCCATTTACCATTTCAGCCTTGATCTCTGCCCGGTCCAGCGTCAATGCGGTGTTCGGCATACTGGCAATGGCTTCATTGTTGGGTTTTACATCTGCAACACTCAAAAGGTTATAGGACTCAGGTGTACCGTAGGCCGCTTTCCATACACCCGGCAATACTTCTTTCCATTGAAGGTCCTGCGCATGAATGCCCCAAAAAGCAAAAAAAGACAGGGCAGCTATAATGATTGTTTTTTTCATTGAGTAAAGGGTTATTTTTTGAATTATGTTTTGTTCTCTTTATGCAAGGACAAAACAATTAATTTTATAAAGAAATAAATATCAATAATGTCCCAAATGCTTGTATTTTTGTGTCAAAAAGGTGATTTGTTCTGATAATAAGCTAATTAAAGTTAATATTAATTGTATGGTGGCTACAGTTATTTTATATTACATCCTGTAATGATGCGCCTGCTGTATGACAGACCGCAATAAATTCCAGTCCGTACCGGCCGGTACGGTACAGTCGGCGCCGAAGATATAATTGGCCGGAGCTGCTTTTAAAGCATTATCCGCTGCTGCTATCACTTTTTCCGGCGTTCCTTTGGCAATCTCATGCAGGCGGTTGAGGCCACCCATGACAGGGCGTTTGAACATGACGGCGGCATCTTTACTTGTGATAGTGGTTCCGTCGGCAAGTACAACAGGTGTGTTCACGACTTTTCCCGGATAAGAGACATAGGGGGCAAGACTATTATACTTTCCTTCATAGTCGCAGATGTGCAGAATATTAAACGCGCATTTTTCATCGGCTTCGGTCATCAGGGCCATATCAAAGGGGCGTACCACTTTATCGAAAAGCGCTGCATCGGGGATACGGTTTACTTCGCCGCCCTGTGTCGACATATAGAAACCGTCAACGCCGGCCCGTATACTTTCCCTGATATAAAACAAAAGACTTTCTGTAATGATCTCCATGCCTTTGGCCACAGCATCGGGATGTTCATGTATCTGTTCCAGCAATTTTTTCTTGCCGCCCGTCATTTGCGAAGCACACATGAACGGCGAATACACGGTGGGAATAATCAGTGCTTCCGCCTTTGCTTCTTTTACAATTCCGGAAATCAACGTCAACATGGGTTCGAAGAAATCTTCCCTGAAAACAGGGATCTTTTCCCAGTCGGATGCTTTCTGCAATTCCATCTTCGGCATTCCTAACTCATACTGTACTTTTACAAAGTCCATGTCCGTTGTCCTGAAGTACTCCAGATGCCTGTTGACGGCAGCCTGCCCGCTACGGTACTCTTTGCCGAAATGCATGAAAAAAGCAGCAGGTATATATTTATTAGGTGTGGACATATCAAGCACCTCCAGTACCAGATCACGCTTATTCGGTGTTTTCTTTTTACATGATGTAAAAGTTCCCAGGCCGGTGGCTAAAAGTCCTGTTCCTGCACATATACCCGATTTGACAAATGTGCGACGGGAGATCGGATGTTTTCTCATGCGATTTAAATTATAAAATTCAAAGTTCAAAATTCAAGATTCAAGATTCAAGATTCAAAATTAACCATGCTTTAAGTACTTCTATCTACATAATAAACGTTTATATTCGTAGCTTTAAAGTTGATTTACTACGTTTTACGTCAATTATCAATTATCAATTTCTTTTCAAGGTATATTCTTTTCCTGCTTCGGTCATCAGGTCATATTCCATTGTTGCGGTCACTGCCGGAGGGTTCAGTCTGGCTTCTGCCGAGATCAGCGGTTGCGGTACTTCGGGCATGCTGAAAAACGGATTCGGATTGTTTCCGGATGCCTGCTGCATTTTTCCCGGGCCTGATAATTTCAACGGTGTAGCCGTACGGATCCTCAGGTTTCCGCCTAGAGAGGATTTCACCCTGAAGGTTTTCACCTGTCCGTCTTCCCATTCTATATCCGTAAGGAAACCGCCTCTTGCCCTTAATCCTTTGATTTTTCCGTTTTTCCATACATCGGGGAGAGCAGGAAGGATGTGCAGCGCACCGTCGTGGCTCTGCATCAGCATCTCGGCAATACCGGCTGTACAGCCGAAATTACCGTCGATCTGGAAGGGCGGATGTGCATCGAACATATTGGGATAGGTGCCGCCACCGCGTGTTTCGGGAGTCACCAGTTTCAACTGGTCCGAGATCAGCTTGTGCGCCCTGTTGCCGTCCATGAAACGCGCCCACAGGCATACCTTCCATCCCATGGACCATCCGGTAGCCGGATCGCCGCGATAGTTCAGGGAAGTGCGTGCCGCATCGAACAATTCCGGGGTACGGTAGGGCGATATCTGGTTGCCGGGAAAAACGCCATATAAGTGGGAAACATGCCTGTGCTTATCTTCAGGGTCGTCCCAGTCGTGCATCCATTCCTGCAGCTGGCTGTATTTACCGACCTGCATGGGTGCCAGGCGGGCGCGGGTCTGCTTCAATGTATCCGCAAAAGCTGCATCCACGCCCAGTACATCGGTAGCTGAGATCAGGTTGGTGAACAGTTCGAACATCAGCTGGTTATCCATGGTGATCCCGGCTGCATTGGTCACCCTGTTCTTTTTGTCGAAAGGATTTTCTGGAGAGTTGGATGGAGCGATCACTAACCATTGGTGTTCATGTTCTTCCACCAGAAAATCGAGGAAAAAGTAAGCTGCCTGTTTCATGACCGGATATACCTCTGCCAGGTAAGCCTGATCGCCGGAGTACAGGTAACGCTCCCACAAATGCTGGCTGAGCCAAGCGCCGCAGGAGGGCCACATGCCAGCCCTTGCCTGATCCACCGGCCCGGTAGTTCGCCACAAGTCGGTATTATGGTGCATCACCCATCCGCGCGTGCCGTACATGATACGTGCCGTATGTGCTCCCGTTACCGCCACTTCTTTGATCATCTCGATCAATGGCTGGTGCAGTTCGGACAGGTTTGTCACTTCTGCCGGCCAGTAATTCATTTCGGTATTGATATTTGCCGTATACTTGCTATCCCAGGGCGGTAACACCAGGTCGTTCCATATCCCCTGCAGGGTAGCAGGCTGGCTTCCCGGCTGCGAGCTGGAAATAAGCAGGTAACGGCCAAACTGGAAATAGAGGGCCGCCAGATGGGGGTCATTACTTTTTGCAAAGTCCCGGATACGTATATCGGTCGGCTTATTGACAGAATCCGTAACACCAAGGTCCAGTTGTACGCGGTCGAAATATTCGCGGTAATAGGCGATATGTTCCGAACGTAACTGATCATAACTTTTTTGCAGGGACCCCTGCATGTATTTTTTTGCCCGTTCATTCTGGTCGGCGCTTAAATCCTGATAATTCACAAAATTAGTCGCCATGGATACGTATATGGTCGCAGCATCGGCTTCGGAAATAACCAGGGTGGTATCGATAGCGGATACCTGTCCGTTTTCGGGAATGACCCTGACCATAGAGGTAAATTCCACTTTGCCTTCCAGTCCTTCATGATCACCCGAGATACCCTCCAGCAAGATACAACCGTCCTGAATACGGGATTTGCTTCTCATCGGGCTACCTTGCCGGGCCGAAAAATTGATCTTTCCCTTTTCGGAAGCTGTGATCCTCACCACGATCGTCTGTCCGGTGAACGACGCCAGCACTTCCCGGGAATACTCAACACCATCCACCGTATAGCGGGTAGTGGCAATGGCCGAAGAAATATCCAGATCCCTGTAATAGTCCGAAACTTTATCATGTCCCGGAAAAGACAAGTACAGATCGCCCACAGGCTGATACGGCATTCCCTGGTTGGTTTTGGAAATAACTTTTTCAAGCGCCATATTCTGCGCTTCAAGGTATTTTCCCTCAAAGATCAGTTTGCGTATCGCCGGGATGGCCGCCAATGCATCCGGATTGGCATTGCTGTTAGGTTGTCCGGCCCACACCGTTTCTTCGTTCAGTTGTAACCGTTCCTCTGCGGGATTCCCGAAAACCATGGCTCCCAGGCGTCCGTTCCCTACAGGTAAGGCTTCTACCCATTTGTCTGCGGGGGCAGCATACCACAATTTCCAGTTGCCCTCTTCTTTTTTATTCGATGTGCAGGATACAATAATGCATATGCAACTCAAAATCAACATATAAGATCTCATCTTTTTCCAATTTAAGATTACCTTCGGTGAGCCCTTCGGGGTTCAAAATTCAAGATTCAAAATTCAAAATTCAAAATCAGCTTCGTTGAGCCGTTACCTTCGGTGGACCCTTTGGGTTTCTGGGTTCAAAATTTTGAACTTTGGACTACAAAATAAAGAATTTAACCAGGGAATAAATATCATTTATGTGCCAAATGCTTGCACTTTTGTGTCAAAAACTAAATGAAAGACTAATTTTAGTATATGATGAATTCTAAATAGTAACTTAGTCTAACATGCTAATAATAATAAAGATATGATATTTAATGAGTCGTTTTAATTGTTAAAATATGTTAAAATTTATTATTTAAGGTTACATATTATTGTATAATAAACAAAAAATGTAACTTTGCATTTGAAATGTAACATAAAATTAATAAACGTATGAAAAAGCAGGTAAAGGGTTTATCGGCAATTTTATTGGCCTTACTTGGTACGGTATCGTGTAATATCGATGTGGAAGACTATGCTTTAACGGAAAGCGGATTTGCGGTATCCGTAGAAGACTATCCTTCCCGGATAAAAACCGGCGAGACGATCGGGATCCGGTGCAGGATAATACCGGACGAACATCAGCGGTATATTCATTATTTCTATATGTACCGTCAAAGGGAAGGAAATGGTATTTTAGAAAATACCAAAGGAAACAAGTTGTACGAATACACTACGAATTTCTTCAAAGGCGAGAGTTTCACCGTGTATTACACGGCACAATCCGGGACAAAACAGGAATTAGTGCTTTCCGTCCACAATAACTACGGGAAAAAAGAAAATATAATCATTAAATTTAATGATTGATCTTTATGGCGAAAAAAGAAGCCCACGAAAGAATCCTCCGTACGGCAACGGAACTTTTTTACAGACACGGATTCAAACGGATCAGTATCGATGAGATTTGCAGTAAAGCCGGTATCAGCCGGAAAACTTTCTATGTTTACTTTTCAAATAAAAACGAACTGGCCATAGAGATACTCAGGCAGATTTTCGAATCGGCGAATGACGGGTTCATCGCGATCATGGAATCGAACAACAGTTTTTCGGATAAAATGAATCAATATATTTTATTTAAACTGGAAGCAACCCGGTCCATTAGCATGGAATTCGCCGATGATATCTTCAACTCCAGCGTAAAGGAGATATCCGATTACTATAAGAGTATTAATGAAAAAGGTACGGAAATCACCCGTCATTATTTCAAAATAGCCCAGGATAACAACGAAATCAGAAAAGACCTGAACCTGGATGTAATCATGTATTTTTCCGATAGGTTAACAGATATATGCAATGATCCGGCTTTTCAGTCGATGTTCCCGGGTTACAAGGAAATGGTTACACATGCTGTTAAAATGTTCATTTTCGGTATCATCAATCACTCTTCTACAGATTCATTTTAAATTTAATAATGATGATAGCATTTATCGGACGTATCTTAAGTGTTTTCGCCTTGTTCTTTATGTTCCTGGCAATGATCCCCTTTCTTGGATGGCTGAACTGGTTGAATATACCGTTTGCCGTGGTGGCTCTCCTTATATCTATTATCGGTCGTTTCAGGGGAGGTATGATCCTTTGCCTGGTAGTAATTCTCGTTGGAATGTTCAGATTGAAGATGGGCTGGGGGATTATTTAATTTCGAATTTAACATTCAACATTCAAAATTAAGTATTCAGTGCTAATTATTGTTTTCTTAAATCACATTGAACAAATGGATTACGTTCAGCATTTATGACATTAATTGTTTTATATTACTTAATGACAATTTGAATATTAATTAGGATTTGTGTAGTCATATTTTACAATCTATATAAATGCATTATAACAAAGGGTAGCGAATAATCCGTGATCGAAAAATACGGGTTCTTTTGCCATGACACGGGCTGCCGTTTTGATATGCCCAGGAACAGATATCCGATATTAATTGCTCTCACCTTTCACTATAATTATTATAAAATAAAGGATGCACTTCGGCAAAGTTTACGAACAAGTTCGACACTCTGCCCTCGGTTTTCACTATATTTATAGAATATAGGATGCGCCTTGGACAAAATTTCAAGCAAGCTTGATTTTGCCTCTCGGCTTTCACTATATTTGAATAATATAGGATACGGTTCGGCAATTATTCGAAAGCAAGCTTTCTACAATTGCTCTCACCTTTCACTATATTTGGGAAAATAGCACAAGCTTTTGGGATAAATTTACAAGTCGATGATGAAAATTTCCGCTTCATTTGTGGTGTTAAATACTTTAACCCATCATCAAATGACAGCAATAAGAACATTCATCCTTTTGATCGTTTCGTTTCTGATAAATGCCGTTGACGCTGAAGCATCAACAAAAGAAATATTAATTCCGGGCAGAGACGCTCCGAATATCATACGCATCACTGCTGATTCGGTAATATTTGTAACAGGTATTACCCGGTCTTTTACGGTAGATACTCCTGAAGACCAGGGACCTGTTTCAACAGGCCTGGAAGTAAGTAAACTGTCGGACCAACTGAAAATGCGTGATGGCTCTCCTTTAATTTTCTCGGTTTATGATTCTAACAACCAATTAAAAAGGGATGGAGAAATTGAATCCGGAGATATGCTCGAGATCACAGTAGGTAAGGGTAAAAAGCGTTATAAAACTGGTGTCCGACGGAAAGCGATGGCCGGAAAACTGATACTGCATCAGGAGAATATACGGGTAAATACCACTACTGACCTGGTACTGGATTTTATTGCAGGCCAAAGAACGCCCAAAGCAACCGTCAGGATAATGATCCCCGAAGGGATACCTGTTACCCCCGAAAATACTACAGTGAATGTTATCGGGCGCGGAGAGGTTCAACTCAGCGGATTGGCACATCAATCCATCGGAAAAACCGGGACAAATTATTCGTATAAAAAGACAGGAGAGGTTACCGTCGAAAAATACGGCAAGGGACAGGTGATCACATTCAGCAATATCGATCTTCGGCCTCTGAACGGCATTGATCTACGGATAAAAATAAAAAATGTAAGGTTGAGACGTACAGGACAATATTCATTTAAAGCATATTACTCTACAACGGAACCTGAAGCGCTTTCCAGTGCAGGAACAGAACAGGAAACAGCGATCCTGACAGCCGGAAAAACGGTGGCTGATTTTCGCAGGAATGTAATAAAAATGCCCACATACCAAGACGATCAACTGTATACTCAGGCAACATTCCTCTGGACTCCGGTTTCTGATGCGTCGGAAATTACTTTGTTACAATCAACTGATGGCGGTAAACAGTGGATACCTGTAAATACCCGGATCGCGCCCGGATCGGGAGAAATCACCATCGATCGTCTTGACCCGGATAAACTGTACCTGTTTAAACTGGACATTAAAAGCGGAAATAGCAAGGGAAGATCCAATACGGCATATTTTTATTCCGGAAAATGGGATGTCCGGAAATTTGGTGTAAGAGGAGACGGCGAAACGGATGATACGGATTCGATCAATGCGGCAATAGCATACATGAACCGTATCGGCGGCGGAACTTTGCTGTTCGGCGGCGGGATCTATTCTATGCGTACCATTCATTTGAAAAGCAATGTATGGATCTATGTCGATAGAGACGCCGTTCTTCAGGCATTGTCCGGCAGCGACGAGCCTGAAGCTACCTGGTTCAGCGATAAGGCTTACCGCTCCGGTCTTTCGCCCACCGATCCGAAGCCATACGCCGATCCTGAAAATTATCTGACCAAACAGGACGTGGGGCATACTTTTTTTCGTAATACCATGTTTTTTGCCGAGAGGGAAGATAATATCAAGATCATCGGAAACGGAAGGATCACCGGAAACGGAAATCTTGCCACCAGCGACCGTGTTATGAATAACGCACCCGGAAAAAGGGCCGATAAAATGTTCACCTTCAAGCTCTGCACAAATATCGAAATAGCCGGCTTTCACTCAACAAAAGATCTATGGTATGATGAAGAAAAGGACGAACCGTATTACATGGAACAGGATGGCCTGAAAAATTTTGACGTCAGCAACATGCTGCATATCGACCGTGGCGGACATTTCGTGCTTCTGGCAACCGGAACGGACAGCATACACGTGCACAATACTTATTTTGCCAAACACCATACGGGTAATGCAAGGGATATATACGATTTCATGGCCTGCAACCATGTTACGGTAACCAATATCTATTCCAAAGTGAGTTCGGACGACATCGTGAAACTCGGCTCGGACTGTTCGCTGGGATTCACCCGCCCTGTAAAAAATTATTGGGTCAGGAACATCATCGGCGATACCAATTGCAATCTTTTCCAGATCGGTTCGGAAACGGCCGACGATATTCAGGATGTATATGTCGATAATATCTATGTCCTGGGCTCCAACAAAGCGGGATTTTCCATTTCGGCCAATGACGGCGCCCATATCAAAAACATATACCTGAACGGAGGGCAGACAGGACCGATACATTCACGTTCGGTAATGAAACGGACACGGGCTCCCTTTTTTATTTCCATATCCAACCGCGGAAGGGTGATCGGCGCCGATGTGGCGATGTTTACATTCGAAGAGAACGGTAATATCCGTAAGGAACTGCTCTGCACCAATTCCAACATCGGCAAAGTGGAAAATATTTTCATCAACTCCATTGACATATCCGAAGTGTATGCGGGAAGTTCTTTCAGAGGTGGCCGGTGGAAAGCTTATGACGGTTCCCAGAACGAAGCGACACCGATCATTGCGGGTTACAGTCTTCCAAAACCGGAAAAGACAGAAGGCGGCCTCAACTTTACTTTGCCCGACGGCAGGCATACCGGATATATTACCCACATCCGTTTTTACGACGTAAACCTGCTGGTGAAAGGTGGACATCCGGTTGAAGACACGCAGGCTTACCCTCCTGAAATAGGAGTAGGCCGGTATAATGTAGGGGATTTAAAAATACAGCCGGCTTACGGTTTCTGGGTAAGGCATGCCAAAGGATTCGAACTGGTCAACTGTTCCATCGCCTATGAAAGTCCTGATCTCAGGTACCCTGTTGTTCTGGAGGATGTAACCGGTGCAAAAATAAAATCGTTGACCATACCGTCCGACAACAAGACATTACCTTTGGTAAAGGAAATCAATTCTTCGCAGGTGGTGGTGGAAATTGAGAATTAAGAATTGAGAATTGAGAATTGAGAATTGAGAACCTTTAGCTCGGCGTAGCCAATTGATATTCTTTATTAATTGTCCATTACTTGCTGACGCTCACGAGATCGGCTATCGCCTAAGTTCTCAATTATTTGTTGTTTTTTATCTCTTTTGACAATCTCGGTAGCCCATACAGGACCGTGTGTTGACCGGCAATACAATTCCGGTCAACTATGCTATATATCGCTTAATATGTGATTTCACACTGTTTTAATAATATTAACCAAAAGAAAAAAACTACCAGAAAGATATGCCCCGCACCAGACATTATCTATTCCACTTATAGGCATTGGGAAAAAATCTGGGTTTTCTATTTCAAAAAGAATTTTTTCTTTTTTATTCAAAGTAAATATTTTTTTATCCAGATTGTTTGCCCATAAGCGAAGGACTTCTATCAAGGAGGAAGCCTTATATTGGCTAATATAAGTGCCACCTCTGTATTCTGTAATAAATGTGTATTTTTCCATTACTTATTTTTCTTTCGCGATGCTACTATACTACAGTTTCTATAATATGAGAATGAAACGACTTCTTTTTATAAGTAAAAGAAAAATACCAAATATTACTCAAATTATCTAATGCCATAAGCCCAATTTCCTCAAGCCAAAAATATATTTCTCTCAGCAAATCTTGATTGAAATCGGTTAATTCCGGATTATTCATATTATCGTTTATGGCTGTCAAAAAAGCCTCTCGTGGTATTGACGCTAAATATTGAGAAACATAAGTTCCGCCAAAATATTCTATGATTATTGTATATGTTTTCATATTTTTATATTTTCCTGTTATTCGCCGAATTTAAAATTTGACAATATAGGACAACGGCATTGCAACTTAGCAAGCCCTTACCGCAAGGTAAATACCGCCGAACCAAGAGCTTATTCCAATTCTATCGGAATGCAAAACCCAAATCAACGTGGGTCAACAAAATAAAATGTATTCTTTTCATATTTATGGACATGTTACAGGCAGCTATGAATGAGCGGTAGCCCGAACAATGGGCTACCGCACTTCCTTCTGTTATTAATTCCTTCCGCCTCTGTTTAGCCGCTCCTTCTCCGCTTCCTTTGCTTTCTTTCGGAGTTCCAGGATTTCCGGATCCCTGATGAGAAACTCATTGAAACCAACTCCAGACACTTTCATATCCTTTAAAAAATCGTATACCTGGGGCGTAAATACTACAGTGTTGTCACTGTAAGGCACGTTGGCTACTTTTTTATAATCATCAGATAAAATCGGCTTTTCAAAGGATATAACAATATAGTAGTCCTTCAATACGGACGGTTTTTCGCCTTTTTGCCGGACACTTAAACTTAACCTGGGTATTAGTGTTGGGTTACCCGGATTAATCATACGCTGCACCTCCACTATGTAAAGTACCGGGTATTCCAGTTCCTTAAGGATCTCTCCTACGGTCCGGCCTTTATATTGCACGCTTCGTATTACATAATTGTATTCTAAGTACGACGCGGTATCCCCATGGAATTTTTCTGCCGGTTTGTAGGGCAGGGTGGCCCCGTTTCTCTGTGCCGTGATTTGTGAGGCAGACAGGATCATGATAAGGGCCAACAAAATAAAATGTATTCTTTTCATATTTATGGGCATATTATGAATTACAAATTACGAATTACTAATTTGAAATTCGTAATTTGTAATTCGTAATTATTACTTCCTTCTTCCTCTGTCCATCCGCTCCTTCTCGGCTTTCTTTGCCTGCCTCCCAAGTTCCAGGATTTCCGGATCCCTAACGAGAAACTCATTGAATGAAACATTGGAAACCTTCTTATCCTTTAAAAAATCATATACCTGGGGCGTAAATACTGCAGTATTGTCACTGTGAGGTACGCTGGCTACTTTTTTATAATCATCAGATAAAAGCGGCTTTTCAAAGGATATAACAATATAGTAGTCCTTAAATACGGACGGTTTTTTGCCTTTTTGCCGAACGCTTAAACTTAACCTGGGTATTAATGTTGGGTTACCCGGATTAATCATACGCTGCACCTCCACTATGTAAAGTACCGGGTATTCCAGTTCCTTAAGGATATCTCCTACGGTGCGGCCTTTGTATTGCACATTCCGTATTTGATAATTGTATTCCAGGTACGAGGCAGTATCCCCATGGAACATTTCCGCCGGTTTGTATGGCAGGGTGGCTCTGTTTCTCTGCGCCGTGAGTTGTCCGGCAGACAGGATCATTATAAGGGCCAACAAAATAAAATATATTTTTTTCATATTTATGGGCATGTTACAGGCAGCTATGAATGAGCGGTAGCCATCCGGCTACCGCACTTTTTTCTGTTATTACTTCCTTCTGCCTCTATCCATTCGCTCTTTCTCAGCTTTCCTTGCCTGCCTCCCAAGTTCCAGGATTTCCGGATCCCTGACGAGAAACTCATTGAATGAAATATTGGAAACCTTCATATCCTTTAAGAAATCATATACTTTGGGCGTAAATACTTCAGTATTGTCACTGTGAGGTATGCTGGCTACTTTTTCATAATCATCGAGTAAAGGCGGTTTTTCAAAGAATATAACAATATAGTAGTCCTTCAATACGGATGGTTTTTCGCCTTTTTGCCGGACGCTTAAGCCTAACCTGGTTATTACCCTTTGGCTACCCGGATCTCTCTTACTTGCCACCTCCACAATGTAAAGTACCGGGTATTCCAGCTCCTTAAGGATCTCTCCTGCAGTCCGGCCTTTATATTGCACGCTTCGTATCACATAATTGTATTCCAGGTACGACACAGTATCCCCCCGGAACTTTTCCGCCGGTTTGTAGGGCAACATTGCCTTACTGTGTCTCTGCGCCGTGAGTTCTGCGGCAGACTTATCAGCATCCGGATCTTTTACACGAACATCTTGTGCCAAAGACATACTACCACCAGCAAGAAATAAAATGATGGTTAAAAAATATATTTTCATGATGTACATCCAACTATTAATAACTCCGACTTGAGTTGATATCCCAAGCCGGAGTATAAAATATTAACGCTTCCGCTTTGCCTGTTTAATCAGCACAGTACCATCCGGTGGCAACAGATTAACCTCCGAACGACTTTTACCTTCAGGCAGGGTCGTATCTTTCACAAAAACCAACTTCAAAATAGCGCGATTTTTGTACCCGCTCTGCATGGTTAAGGTAAACTTAAAATGCTTATGTAAGATTTTGAAGTCATTGAGAACGACCATTATCTCATTAGGATTACCATTTGGTAGGGTCCCACCCATAACAAGCCTTTCGTTAAGGTCTAATTCTTTATAGATTTGTCCATCTTTTTGTACCTCATATGCGCCAAAAAGCATCTCAATACCCATAAACATTCCTTTAGTGAAGGTAATAGATATGGAATAATCTGCCGAATCATACTTCCATGTGCCGATAAACTTGTCTGCATCCGGATCTTTCACACGAACATCTTGCGCAAAAGACGTACTACCACCGGCAAGAAATAAAATGATGGTTAAAAAATATATTTTCATGATGAGTATTTAACAATTTATAATCCCGGCCTGAGACATCAACCCAAACCGGAATATAAAATATTAACGTTTTCGCTTTGCCTGTTTTTTTAGCAGAATATTATCCGGTGGTAATATTATATTCTCCGGACGATGGTCTCCCTGAGGTAAGTTGCGATTTGGCTCACGGATCTGTGTCAGAACAGCACGATCTTTATAACCGCTTTGCATGGTCATCTTAAACTCACTCTGTCTGTAATAGTCTTTATGGTCATTAAGGAAAAATACTATTTCATTAGAATTTCCATTGGGAAGAGGACCACCTATAATACCCGTTCCACTGAGATCTTCATAAACCTTTCCATCCTTTTGCACCTGATATGTACCAAAGAGTTGTTCAAAACCTGCAAGTGTGCCTTTAGTGAAGGTAATGGTAATGGAATAGCTTTCGGTTTCGTATCTCCATGTGCCGATAAACTTTTCGGAATACTTGCTGACTAAACGAGTAAGATCATCGTCTTGTGCAAAAGATAAGGTTCCGGCAACAAGACAGAAAATAGTAATAAGTGTGAATATTTTCATGGTAAAATTTGTTTTATTATATTTCATGATATACATTAAAAATTCATTACGGACAAGGATTGGTTACTACATTGCCATTGTTTTCCATTTTAAGCCTTTCCCAGCCACTAAAACTTGAAGAATTGCTTTTAAAAAGGGTCAGACCCGTACCTGCTGCTCCGTTGGCTGTTTTCATAAAATTTAGAAATTGTGCTTCGTTATGACTTGTACTGCTATTAGGCGATATTCCAAAAAGATTCCTAAATAAATATGACATTAATTCGTCTGCGTGTGACTCGGATCTCGCACTTCCAAAATTATTTTGTCCAAACTGCCTGAACTTTTCCACATCCTCTATCATGAGCATGTAAGAGGTGCCGTGTCCGGTAGTCACTGCGGAAAAGAAGGATGATAGATCGTTTATTTTATTAGTGATCAGTAATTTATACATAGCGTAGAGATCACCGGGACTAAAAATGGAAAGCGATCCGGTACCATAATGCGAATGCGCCATTCCTCCTATTTTACTCATAGGTAGTGGCATAGTCATTGTGGTTTGGTTAGGGTTTCCTTCATAGGCGCTGGCGATATATGAATTAGGATCGGAAGTGGTAACTGTACCGTTAGGTTTAAAAAGAATGGTATATTCTCTATTTCCGGAGGTTTTATTTTTCAGATCAACCATACTTCCTTTGAAAGCTGCATGGTTTGCTAAATCATTTGCCTGTACACAGGGATTCATCCGTTTAAAATTGGCGGTAAAAGTCATATCGCCGTTTACTGCCTGGATATAATAATTCGCTGTTGAAACCGTGGTGCTGCCGGTCCAGTTTACAAAAGCATACCCGGGATTTGGAGTTGCATTAATGATCCTGCCTAGTCCTTTCGGGACTTGTCCTCCTCCCACAACAGACCCGCCTGCTGTAGGATTGGCAGTCACAGTAACGGTAACTAATTCCCGCGGTGGAGCTGGCGGACGATAAGGCCCACCGCCATCGGTACTGCCGCTATTTTCGTCGCCATCGCTAAACTCATCGTCGCCGTTGCCGCCGATCCAAACGCATTCTGTCCATTCATTCTCCAACACGGTAGTCGTATTCTCGCTGCAATATTCGCCTATATACGACCAATTATCACCCATAAAGTTATATTGATGCCAGCATTGCCTGTACACACCATATTGGGAATATGTGGTACATTCCCATTCACCTGTACTTTTCAACGATATCACAGGTTCCTCCTCGCGGTTGGTGCTGTTTATGCTGTGGGTGATCTTTCCGTTGCGGTATACCCATCCATTGGAAAACGTACCGTCCGTATGGTGGAACAGTATGTTGCCGTCGAATTTTTTATCCCTGCCTATATACGCCATTTTTCTGAACGGATTGAATTCGGTTTGTTCCAGATATTTCACCGAAGGCATAATGGTCATCATGAAGCCGGTTTGCCGTCCCGTACGCCGGTGGGTCTGCAACACCAGGCGGGTGAGAGATATCAGGTAACGGTCGTCACCGGTTTCCTCATACTTTTGCATGTTTTCGGGCCTTGCGAAAAACAGCATTATATCCTGCGGCATCAACACAGTTTCCACTGTTTTGAGCCGCCGGTTATGGTGTATTTTTGCCGTCTTCCACTCAGGTTTCAGCACTACCCTGCCACTGTCTTCTTCAACCGCCGATTTCAACATAAGTCCGCCAAAGTTTGACTCATACCACGATTCTGCCGCCGCCAGCTCTGTTTGCTTATCGATCGGCGGCAATTTCTCTTCTTCTGCTACATCTTTCTGACAGGTGCTCAAAAATCCTGCCAGAAACAATAAAAATACAATTCTTAAACTTCTGTTTTTCATTATATTATGATTAGATGAATAAAATATGATCACTTATTTTCATTTGGTCGTTTGTTATGCTTCCCTTGCGGGAAGCTAGCCGTGCCGGTGGCGCATCAACTGTCCGCGTTTTATTTTCATGGTTGATTATTTTGGTTGTTCCATTCATCCCATACTGATTGTGCTTCCCTTTTGATGGCATCCGCCTTCTTCGACGGGATCTTTACGGGCATGTCCAGCAGGGTATGTGCTGTTTGGGCTGCGCGGTCGCGGCGGCCTGTATCCCCGTACAAACGCATCAGCAGGCAGTGTGGCGTCAACCTGCCGGGAATGATCTGCGCCGACCGGGTATAGGCCTGTTCGGCCAGGTCATATTGCCCCATCATCTGATGGTTGCTGCCTATCTGGTTATAAGCATCGGGACTGCCACCCCTGGTCAGGTAGAGGGCGAACATACGGTTGCTTGCCTCGTATTGCCGGGTATGCGCCAGGCAACGTGCATGATCCATCAGGAATAGT
>JAISOY010000078.1 GCA_031275285.1 Bacteroidales bacterium
ACTGGGTGGAAATTTTTCTTCCGGGTCATACAAAATAGCCAGGCTATAACGGGAAGATTTAGGTGAACGTGGGGTTCTCCAGACTTTTTTGTTAAAATTGTCCAAAGCATTGGCAAAATAATCCTGTTCTTCTTCATTCAACTGATTCAAAGGCAAAGCCTGAACAGTTTCGATCTGGTTTTTAGGCCTGGTATTAAATCCTACCCTTAACAACGGACAAGGATAATGATCAAAAATAAACCGGGCGATCTTTTCCAGTCCTTTTTCTTTGCAACTACCGAAATAAATATTCAGATACCAGATATCGTCGCTTATTTGGTTCTTTTGTATCCATTGATAGCAGATCTTCTGGAGGTTCCTGTCCATCCTGATCCCGGTTCCGGTTTCCAGTTTATTGATGATTTCCACTCCCGGGATAACTTTGTGTCCCCGTGCCTGTGCCAATAACGAACAATAATATCCTTCGGAATTATAACTGTAATCGCTACTTAAATTGATCACCAGCTTGGATTCCTTGCCAAGCGGTTTGTTTTTCAAATAATCGGAGACCGTCAGAATGCTGTTAGTTTCATAATAAGGTTTCCAGTCATTCAAACTGTCCAACAGAACCAATACACTGTTCATAGAAAAATTAAATATGGTCGCAAAAGTAATGATTAATATGAATAAAAAAACAGTATTGTGAGATAATTACAAACATCTGTTCTTGATTGTATTGTGCGGGTATATTGGTTGCAGATATTGTGATACTGAGGTATCTTTTATCCTTTACAAAAGGTAATGCTTGTATGGGTTATTTTATTTTGTATATAAAAGCGCCGTTCCGGCCGGTTATATGGTACTTAACGCCTTGCCGGATACATTCCTGTTCCCATTGTTCCACTTTCTTTTGAGAATTTGATGCATCCATAATAATCGTTTCCGGCATGTAGCATTCAACCACCTTTTGAATACTGACAGGTACATCCCGGGTTAATATGGCAATGTCTATTTTTGTTGCGAAGACTGCTGATTTATCCGGATGATATTTTTGATTGAAGAAAGCCATCCGTTTATCTCCGAACTGAATAAAATTTCCGGAAACAAGCAGGTTGGGGAAAGATTTATTTTTTGTTTGTGAGAAAATCGAATCAAAAGATTCACATAAAATATTTCTGGTTTGCATGGCTATACGCTGGTTGGTGCTAAGCCGTAAAGGATTGAATGATTCGTTACGGCTTTGATACCACATGATATCATTTCGACCGTTAATGAACTTGATCAGGCTGTTTCCCTGCGTATGATAGACTATCATTTGCTTCCTCGAAAAATCCCTGTAGTCCCGGATGTTGCTGCCGGCAATCCAGAACAGGCATAGAAATAATGTAAGGAACAGGTATGATTTTCTTGAAGAAAACAACCATATACTTATGGATGCAATAAGTGAATAAACCAGTAAAATCTCCCAACCCTGAAAACGAATATTGCTTAAGATGCTTCCGGGAAGTTTTTCTATAAAGAAGATGCAAGAATTGAGAAAATACAGGAACTGGTCGAATAATCGTCCTACCCATTCCAATACGATCTGGAACGGGGAAAGGATAAATAAGATTAAAGCTCCGTAAATAACCACAGATGCTGCAGGAATAACGATAAAGTTGGTCAACAGGAAATAAGATGGGAACTGGTGAAAGTAATAGAGCGACAGGGGAGCGGTGCCGATTTGAGCGGCAATAGATACACAGGCCAGGCTCCATGCTTTATCAGCAAGGGAATTTTTGAAATGCAACAAGTGATAAAACCTTGGTTGGAGAAAAACAATAGCTATTACAGCCACGTAAGAAAGCTGGAATCCTACGTCCAGCAAATTATACGGATTAATAAAAAGAAGTAAGAACGCTGACGCTGCAATACTGTTGTAAATATACGATCTCCTTTGGAAAGATTTGCCGATGACAATAATGGAGAACATAGTAGTTGCCCTCAACACTGATGGCGATAAGCCGGTGATCAATGCGTATAACCAGAGGGCTGATAACATGATGATCGTCCATAGCCATTTATTGCGTTGCAGGACAGCAATATGATCCAATATAAGACTTAATATCAGGTATATTATTCCCACATGTAATCCGGATACAGCCAGCACATGCATGGCTCCTGATGCGGAATAAGCCATCCGTAATTCATCTTCCAGGTAAGCTTTATAACCTAATGTTAAGGCAGATGCGACAGCCAATTCATTCCCGGAAATGTCAGCCCGTTCATATATGCCCAGCAGGTGGTACCGGATACGATTGGAAAAGTTGATCAATGGTCCTTGAGCATATTGCTCCAGTAGCTTCCATTTTCCGTTTTCAATGAATGTACTTCTCCCTATTTGCTTTCTTTTAAGATAAGAACGATAATCAAATTCATGAGGATTACCGGCATTGCTGATAGGTGTAAGTGTTGTTTCTATGATCAGTAGGTCTCCCTGCTTTATTTTTTTCGATAAAGAATCCTTCCGGAGATACATCATTATTTTTTCATTACGGTTTTCCCATAATGTATCACTCATTCCCGATTTGATAAGCGCGGTGGTCCTTATCGATCTTTCCCGCTCAACAGGGGCTTCTTCTATTACGACCATGTAAACCCCTTGTTCTGTTTGATCGGAATGAACGGATGAAGGTGTTGATGCAATACTGATCCCTGTCAAAAAAAGAAAAATATACACCAGGATACCAAATATCCACTCAGTGCGAAAATGTACCAGTTTTTTCCATATGCGTTGCAGAAAACATAAAATAATAAAAATGAATATACAGGTAATGATCCATATTCCTGAGATAATGGAAATGTAAAAACCGGTGACAATACCCGCGATAAAAGGTAGCAGGAAACGGAAAAAAGGTGTTTGATGGAAAAATGCAGCAGACATCCCGGATTGTTTTTTCTATTAAGTAATACCGATAAATTAATGTCACATTTGATAACCGTAATTAATTAGATCAATGCGATTTAAGTAAACAATAAATAGCACTGAGTGCTTAAGATAATAGTGATACAAAAGTAATATTTTATTCCATATCTGAATTTTCACTGTTCATCCTGGTGCTTTTAACTTCTATTTTGATGCTTTCACACTGAATGTTCTGGTTTCATACATCTGATCATGATAGTTTTACCATTAAAACCAGAAAACATGTTTACTAAAATCATTGAATTTTCCGTCAGAAACAAAATGTTCGTTTATATTACGGTCGGGTTTCTTATTATTGGCGGAATTTACGCGATGCTGACGCTACCCATTGATGCTGTGCCCGATATTACGAACAATCAGGTGCAGATTGTAACTCAGTCACCTACGCTGGCCCCGCAGGAGGTTGAACGTCTTATCACATTTCCGATAGAAATAGCAATGTCCAACATCCTGGATGTGGAAGAAATTCGTTCCGTGTCCCGGTTTGGCTTATCATTGGTTACCGTAGTTTTTAAAGATAAGGTGAAGGTTCTGGATACAAGACAACTGGTTAACGAACAACTTCAGGTCGTAAGCGGAGAAATATCCGGTGAATTGGGGACGCCTGAGTTGATGCCAATTACGACCGGATTAGGTGAAATATACCAATATGTACTTAAAGCACAGAAAGGATTTGAATCCCGTTATTCCCCCATGGAATTAAGAACCATACAGGACTGGATTGTAAAACGTCAGCTCTCAGGTATTCCTGGCATAGTGGAGATCAATAGTTTCGGCGGTGATGTAAAACAGGCAGAAGTAGCAGTCGATCCGGCCAAGATGAGGGCTTTGGATGTTACCATCAGCGAGGTATTTGAAGCATTACATCAGAACAACCAGAACACGGGAGGTAGTTATATCGAAAAGAACAATCATGCATATTATATCCGTTCCGAAGGGATGATTGCTTCGAATGCAGACATCGAAAATATAGTGATCACCAACAGGAACGGAGTTCCGGTGCTTATCCGCGATATCGGTAGGGTCGGGCAGGGGAGTGCTACCCGTTTCGGGGCAATGACCAAGGATGGAGAAGGTGAATGTGTTGGCGGAATTGCGCTGATGACAAGAGGGGCCAATGCCAATGCCGTTACCAAAGCGGTGCGTGAAAGAGTGGAAATGGTGCAGAAAATATTGCCTGACGGCCTTAAAATCGAACCGTATCTTGACCGTTCTGAGTTGGTGAACAGGAATATAGGTACCGTTATCCGTAACCTGGTGGAAGGGGCTATTATCGTTCTGGTCGTATTGATGTTGTTTTTCGGTAATTTCCGGGCTGGTGCCATTGTCGCTTCCATTATTCCATTGGCTATGTTTTTCGCATTTATCATGATGCGTTTATTCAATGTGTCAGCCAATCTTATGTCTTTGGGAGCCATTGATTTCGGGATTGTTATTGATGGTTCCATCATCATTATGGAAGGAATCCTGGCTTATATGTATACCCATTATGCTGGAAAGACACTCACCAGAAGGGTAAGGGATAATGTGGTGATTACTTCGGGCGGTGATATAGCACGTTCCGCTACTTTTGCCGTACTCATTATCCTGATCGTCTTTTTTCCCATTCTCACATTGACGGGGATTGAAGGAAAGACGTTTACACCGATGGCGCAAACACTTGTATTTGCGATTGTGGGAGCCTTATTGTTGTCGTTGACATATATTCCGGTAATGGCTTCTACCGTGCTGAAAAGACACATCAATCCCAAACCGAATTTCTCCGACCGGATGATGATGAAATTGAAACAATACTATGCGTCTGCTTTGAAATATGCTTTACGCTATAAATACCTAGCACTTATAATTGTTTCATTATTACTGGCTGTAAGCATATTTAAATTCATGAGGATGGGCGGAGAGTTCATGCCCCAACAGGACGAAGGTGATTTTGCCATGCAGATGACATTGCCGCCGGGAAGTTCGTTATCCGAAAGTATCGAACTGTCTACGCGTGCGGAACGGATATTGTTGACCACTTTTCCCGATATACGTTCGGTAGTATCTAAGATTGGTACGGCTGAAGTACCTACTGATCCTATGGCTGTGGAAGATGCCGATGTCGCTATTGTTATGAAGCCAACGACAGAATGGACAAGCGCCAAAACACGACCGGAAATGGTGGAGAAAATGAAAAAGGCGCTTGAGGTGGTGACAGGAGCATCGTTTACTTTTTCCCAGCCTATACAGCTTCGTTTCAATGAACTGATGACCGGAGCGAAATCCGATATCGCCGTCAAATTATATGGGGAGGACATGGATGAACTTTATGAACAGGCGACCAAGGCAGCAGCGTTGATTGCTAAAGTTCCCGGCGCGGCTGATGTCGCAGTGGAAAGGGCTATCGGGTTACCTCAACTCGTGGTTAAATTCGACAGGGCCAAAATAGCCTCTTATGGATTAAATATTGGGGAACTCAATACTATTATCAGATCGGCTTATGCCGGAGAAACGGCAGGAGTAGTATATGAAGGAGAACGTCGTTTTGACCTGGTGGTCCGTTTTGATAAAAACCTGGTGAAAGATCTGGATTTGAATGAACTTTTTGTACGTACCCCACAGGGATCACAGGTGCCCATGAGTGAAGTCGCCGATGTGGAATTTATCCAGGGACCATTACAGATCAACCGGGATGCGACCAAGCGTCGTATTGTCATCGGGGTGAATGTGCGTGATACCGATGTGCAGAGCGTAGTAGAAGAGATCCGGGAATTACTGGATGAAAATATGAAGCTTGCTCCGGGGTATTATTTTACTTATGGCGGACAATTCGAAAACCTTCAGAATGCACAGGCACGTTTGAGTATTGTAATTCCGATAGCATTAGGTCTCATTATGTTCCTGCTTTACTTTGCATTTAATTCAATTACCTATGCACTGCTGGTTTTTGTTACCATCCCGTTGGCGGCTATTGGCGGAATATGGTTACTGGCATTGCGTGATATTTCATTCAGTATCTCTGCGGGCATCGGTTTTATTGCTTTGTTCGGAGTTGCTGTACTGAATGGCTTGTTATTGATCAACCATTATAATGCCATGCGGAAAAAAGGACAGGGGCTGGGACGTGTATTACGCGAAGGTTCCAAAGAAATCCTTCGCCCTGTTCTACTTACCGGTCTGGTAGCATCCCTCGGTTTTATACCTATGGCATTTTCCAATTCTGCCGGATCTGAAATGCAGCGTCCGCTGGCTACCGTTGTTATCGGCGGATTATTGTTGTCTACCCTTTTTACCTTATTTATTGTTCCTATTCTGTACCAGATCAAAAATGCAATGGCTATCAGGAACGAAAGAAGAAAAAATAAAAAGAATTTATGATATCGGAAATGAAAAGACATAATTTATTGATGATATGGTTTTTGTCGGGGTTGTCCTTGATGGTGGCTCGTGCACAACCTGTAGATATGACACTGGATGAGGTTTTACAGTTTACCCTTGAACATAGTCCGAGATTACAGGTGTTATCCAACGATCTGGAAATTAAACGGATGGAAAAAGCAAAGTCATGGAATATCCAGCCCACTGAAGCCAGTTATTCCTTCGGACAGTTGAATAGTGATACTAAAAAGGACTGGCAATTGGATATTACGCAGTCTTTGGGTTCTATATTGACGCCTTTTTATGAGAATTCATTGGTTAAATACCAGTTAGCTACCGGCAAAACATTACAGAGGATTGCAGAAAAGGAAATCACGGCAGAAGTGAAACAAGCATGGATCACCTTGCTATACAGGAAAGAATTGCTGAAGATGTATCTGGAACAAGCTGATTTGTATAAAAACTACAGACAGATGTCTTCGCTTTACTATGAACAGGGAGAAATCAGCCTTTTGGAAAAAACGATGATGGATGCCCGGTCTGCAGAGATATTCAATCAGTCACAGGTAGCACAGGCCGAATATGATATTGCCCGTAAGCGTTTGCAGGCAGTCTGTTTCTCCGAAAATGAAATTATACCGGTGGATACAGTCATGCAAAAGCTATTACCGGATGGGAATAATTCTTCCGGGCAATTATACAAAGACTGGTACGATCAGCAAATAGCAGAAAGCCAGGCTTTGATAAAAGTAGAGCGATCCCGTTTTTTTCCGGAAATATCCGTGGGATATACGAGACAGAAAATATTACCCTTAGAAGGATTGAATGCATTTACCGTAGGCGTATCTGTACCCTTATGGTTCAGACCTCAGCAGGCAAAAGTGAAACAGGCAAAACTCAATATCCGTAACGCGGAAGCATTTGCCAGCGAACAACACATATTATTACAAAATAAACAACAGGAGATATTTGCCATGATGCAACAATATGAACAAACCCTTAATTATTATGAAGAGTTTGGAATAAAACAGGCCGATTTACTTTTCCGGACCGCTCATCTGCAATTCTCCAAAAGTGCCATCAATATGGTGGAACTTATCCAGAGCCTTAGCACTGCGATTTCGCTTAAAAATAATTATCTGCAGGCACTTTATCAATATAATGTTACAGTGATAGAATATGAATTATATGGAAATGGAAAATAAAATGATCATGAAAAAGATACTATACGGTATTTTATTTGTTATTCTCTTCTTCACCGCATGTAAGCAAAAAACGATGGTTGAGGATACGTCTGTGCAGGAACCGGCCACAATAGATACCATCACATTCACAAAGGCGCAGATAGATATGGCTGGTATCACTACCGGGACTTTTTCCGGAAAGGAGATGTCAAATGTGATCCATTGTAACGGGATCATTGAAGTGCCGCTGTCCGGTACGGTAACCATAAGTACTGTAACGGGAGGAATCATTAAACATATCAGGGAACTGTATCCGGGAAGTTATGTAAAAAAAGGCGAAGTCCTGGCTTCTATAGAGAATCCTGAATTTATCAATATGCAGAGGGATTACCTTGAAAGCAAAGGACAATATGAATATTTGTCTGTCGAATATAAGCGGCAACAGGAACTTTCCAAAGAAAATGCAGCATCGCAGAAGTCGCTTCAACAGGTGAAATCCGAATACGAAATGGTCAATGCCCGTTTGATGGCGGCAAAAGCACAATTGAGTATGTTGGGCATCAATAAGGATGATATCGAAAAAAACGGGATGCAGTCGACTGTTTCTATAATAGCGCCTATGAATGGTTACATAAGCGGAATAGCAGCTAATGCCGGAAAATATATTGTTGCAGGTGAGCCTATCTTCAATATTACCGATAAATCGCAGATGCGTTTGGCTCTTAACCTTTACGAACGGGATTTAGCGTATGTGGATATTGGAAATGAAGTGTTATTCAAAACAGTAGCCAGTTCCACGGAAGAAAATAAAGCAAAAGTCACTTATATCAGTGAAGTGATCGATAGGGAAAAGCGGTCTATTGAACTGACGGCAATGATCATACCGGTCATGGATTATTTCAGGCCTGGAATGTATGTCACAGCACAGGTACATTCCGGTTCCAGACAGGTGATGGCGCTTCCTGAGACAGCTATTGCGCAGTATGATAACGGTAATTCTATATTTATCAGCAAGGGAAATCTTTTTGAACGGAAAGATGTCGAATTGGGTATCACGCAGGATGGATTTGTGGAAATCGTTAATGCCGCGGAATTTTCGGAAAATGATATAATTGTGACCAAGGGAGCATATTACATCGATACAGAGTTATTGAAAAGACTGGAATAACCTTTGTGTATCTTTGCTAATATTTCATAATTTTACCGGATGAATGTGCAGGCAACAACTAAAGCTTCCCTGCTGGAAATTAAATATCGTTTTATCCTTTTGATTTCAATAGGAACAGCTATCCTGATCCATCTTCCGGAAATTTCTTCGGTGTTGATTGAACATCGGACGCATGACCATTATCATCCTCGCTGGATATTGCTGAATACGCCTCTTGATGTATTGATCGGCATTTTAGGAAGTTTTGCGATTACTTTCGTACTGTTTCTTTTCCATATACAGTTTTTCAGGAGGGCAAAATATAACTTCCTTTATGTGATGCTGGCTTTTCTGATCTGTTATGCATTTTCATCATTATTATCGGATCTTTTCTTAAATCTCCAGTTACAACTTACAGGGTCGGAACTTTTGATCAAAGAATTACATTACCTTCACCCACTCCAGAACCTTGCAGCAACAATTATTGTATTTTTAACCTGTCGCATATATTTTATATCCAATCAACGTCAGCAATTGCAGTTGGAAGTACAGGAGTTGAAAACAGAAAATATCCAAAGCCGGTATGAGGCATTAAAAAATCAGGTGAATCCGCATTTCCTCTTCAATTCGTTGAATACACTCAACACATTGATACGGGAGGATGCCGATACGGCACAAACATATGTAAAGCAGCTTTCTACTGTGCTTCGTTCCACATTGCAGAGTATGCAGGGCGATACCGTTATGTTGTCGGAAGAACTGTATGAAGTAGACTCATATCTCTATCTTCTTAAAATGCGTTATGAAGACAATCTGGTAATTGAAAAAAATGTGAGACCCGAATATCTTTCATTCAGGGTAGTACCTTTAGCGATACAAATGCTGGTCGAAAACGCCGTAAAACACAATATCATCAGTACCAATAAACCGTTGCTGATAAAGATTTATACCACAGAAGACCAAGGGATTGTAGTAAGCAATACATTACAACCGAAATTGGGTGTACAGTCTCATACGGGGACAGGATTGACTAATCTGATCAGACGTTATCAACTTTTGTCGGGAGAAAGTATACATATTAAATCTGAAAACAGGATGTTTACTGTTGAGTTGCCGTTGTTGGAAAAGGAGGAATTATGAATGCTATAATTATTGAAGATGAAAAAACTGCCGTCCGTAACCTGCAGACATTGTTGCGGGAGGTAAGCCCAGAAATACAGATCATAGAGGTGTTGGATTGTATAGAGGATTCAGTACGTTGGTTGAAAATCCATAATGAACATGATATGATTTTTATGGATATCCATCTGGCTGATGGTTCGGCATTTGAAATTTTTGATAAGGTCCGTGTAGATAAACCGGTGATCTTTACCACAGCCTATGACGAATATGCTTTGAAAGCATTTAAGGTGAATAGTATAGATTACCTGTTGAAACCCATAGATTTGGATTCATTGCGGCAAGCACTCGATAAGTTTCAGGTATTGTCACAACCTAAGGAAGATATGGAACAGTTACTAAAAACCTTTAAAGCACTGATACCTCGCCAATACAAAACAAATTTCCTGATATTGTCCCAGAATGCCAAATTGATACCGCTGGATGCAAAAGATATAGCTTGTATCCGGATCGAGTCCGGTGTAGTCGAAGCATTTACATTCAACGAAAAGCACTATCGGATAGACGAAACTTTGGAAGAACTTTCCGATACCCTTGATCCGAAGCAGTTTTTTCGTGCTAACCGGCAATATATTATTTCCCGGAAAGCCATCAAGGATATCGATCTGTGGTTCAACAACCGTTTGTCGGTTAACCTGTATGTGCCGGTGGATGATAAAATATTGGTAAATAAGCCCAGGGTCGCGGAATTTAAAAGATGGTACATAGGAAAATGAGCGGGATTCTGATCAGTAGAATTTTTAAGTCGAAAAGTATGAATGTTCATAAAGTTGAAAAGTTAGAATGTTTATAAAGTCAGAAAGCAAAGACATTGATTATTGATTATTGATTATTGATTATTGATTATTGTTCATTGTTCATTTATTCTCCATTCTCCATTCTCCATTCTCCATTGGCTCCGCCGAGCTAAAGATTCTCCATTCTTAATTTTTCATCATTGATTCAATTATTGTAAATTTCTCATAATATGGCTACTTTTGGCATTCCATTAACCAAATGATACAACATGAAAAATTTAATATCGGCTGCATTACTATTATCTGTATTTTTTCTGTTTGCCTGTGCGGAAAAGGAAAAAGAGGCCTACCCTATGTTTTGGACCTGGCTGAATTATCATCCGGGCTCAAACTTTGATTCTATTTGTTCGGTAATGAAGGAAACCGGATTGGATGGCGTGATCCTGAATGCGGCTTCTCCGGACGACTACAGAAAAGCAGTTCCTATAGCCCGTAAATATGGACTGGAAGTGTATGCATGGCTCTGGACAATGAATCTGGAACATGACCGGGAAAATATTTTAAAAACACACCCCGAATGGTTAAGTGTAAACAGGAAGGGACAAAGTTTAGCCGATACCACAGCTTATGTGAATTACTATAAATTCATGTGCCCGGCTTTACCGGAAGTACGGGAGTATATAAAAAATAAAATCAGGGCCTATTGCGAAGTCGAAGGTCTGAATGGCATTGCTATTGATTATCATCGATTTGTAGATGTAATACTTCCCACAACTTTGTGGCCAAAATATGGAATCGTGCAGGACAGGGAGTATCCTGAATGGGATTTCGGCTATCATCCTGCCATGATCGAATTATTTAAAAGTAAGTACGGTTATGATCCAAGGGAACAGGAAGATACCTCTGTCGATGAAAAATGGTTGCAATTCCGTTGTGACCAGATCACCGAAGTAGCCAATGAGATTGCCGATGTCGTTCATTCATACGGTAAAGTAATGGCTGCTTCCCCGTTTCCCACTCCGGCAATGTCGCGGAAAATGGTGCGGCAGGACTGGGGAAAATGGAATCTGGACATTGTATTTCCTATGGTATACCATAGTTTTTATACCGGCGATGTCAGTTTTATTTCCGATTGTACCATAGATAATGTGAAAACAAAAAATCCACATACCACCCTTTATTGCGGTCTGATGGCACCCAATAGTCCGGAAGTATTCGAATGTATGGATGCAGCACTGAATAACGGTGCCGAGGGAATAGCCATATTTACGGTAGGAAGCTTGCGGTCGCCCGAAATAAGGGCCCGATTCAAGGCCTATACGGACAGTGTCAGGACAGAAAGGGCAAAAAATGAGGTGAATCCGGCGGCTACAGGAAGAACTGAAGTGGACACCAATCCGTTTGATAATGTGAACATCATGAAAGCGGTAGATATGAGGATAGCGGCATATATAAGCCTGGCAAAAGCATCTGTCCTGCCGGAATTGAAAAATACCGGATGGGAAACCATTGTGCAATTATCCCAAAATGCCTTACAGGCAAATACCGTTGAAGATTATCTCAATAGGTTGAAAAATGCACCGAGAAGGAACCGTGAACTTCAGCCGGTTGCTGATGCACTGGTAAAGGAGTATTCCGGCAACATCAGGCTGGGTGACTACCGACTGGCGGATGAATATGGAGCTACCAAACGTTATGAAGTTACCGAATCAGACAGTAATATCACCTTTGATGTCACTTTTTATTTCTATGGAGGAATACTTTCCGGGTGGAGCGTGGAACCACAGGATGCGTCTTATGAGATATACAGGAAGAGGATCAGGAAACGGTAAGCTATTTATTATTCCTTTTATGGCTTTATGATGATCCGGGTGAGTGTACGTAA
Source organism: Bacteroidales bacterium (assembly GCA_031275285.1). Taxonomy (NCBI): domain Bacteria; kingdom Pseudomonadati; phylum Bacteroidota; class Bacteroidia; order Bacteroidales; species Bacteroidales bacterium. The sequence continues at coordinate 12,434 of JAISOY010000078.1, forward strand.
TTGATATTCCGTATAAAAATATCCTTTTTTAAAGACCTTCCCACCATCGGCTGAATACTTGAACACTATCTTTTATATTGACTTTTTGTCCGATCATAGGTGTCCACAGGGAAAAATCGGCTTTATCATGTAATTCCGAAACTTTCCGTAATGGTTCATCCCAGGCATGATTACCCAGCGCAAATTTAGAATTGTGAACAGGAAGGACATTCTTTGCCCTCAGATCCTTTCCGGCTTTTAAGGTTTCATCGGGCAGCATATGGATATATTTCCAGCCCATATCATATTGTCCGTTTTCAAGGATAGCAAGGTCGATATCTCCAAATCGTTTGCCTATGGCAGAAAAATGAGTATCATACCCTCCGTCACCGCCGATGTATATTTTTGATTCCGGTGTTTTAAGCAAATATGAGGCCCACAGGGATTGATTGGGGGATATACTTCTTCCGGAAAAATGACGAGTCGGCAAACAAAAGATTTCAAATCCGCTATCCAGTATGGCTTCTTCATTCCAATCCATTTCTACGATATCCTTTTGATCAAATCCCCAACGTTCAAAATGTTCGCCGACTCCCAGCCCGCAAATTACTTTCCTGATCCGTGGTTTCAGTTCCATAACAGTCGGATAATCCAGGTGATCCCAATGATCATGAGATATGATGAGGTAATCGATGTCAGGGATATCTACTGCCGAATAAATATTGGTACCCTCAAAAGCCTTGTTAACGAATGAGACCGGTGATGCAGCCTTACTGAAAACAGGATCGACCAATATGCGCTTTCCTTCTATTTGTATAAAATAGGAGCCATGTCCGAACCAGACCAGGATATCCTCTTTAACAGTTATCTGATGAAGATCGGTTTTCACCGAAGGGATGGCTTTTTCAGGTTTTAATCCTTCTTTTTTCTTGAATACAAAATCGATAAGACTTCCAATAAATCCCTTATCAGAGGTTAATTGAGGTGTTACACTCAGGTTTTGAAATTTTCCGTCGCGGTAATTGGGTGAGCTTTTAATGCGTTCCTGACGTTCATTCTTTGGCGTCCTGCCGAACTGTGGCTGATGGATAAATAATGCTATTCCAGCTATTACAACAACTATTGCCGATAATATGATCCACATTTTCTTTTTCGTTTTTTTATTTTTTGAACTCGACATTATTTTGGATTGATCAGTCACTCTAACTGAGGGTAAAAAATTATTATGCTTTTTCTTTTTGGGCCAGGGAAATAATATCCAATCCACTGATTACCTGTTTCTCAAAATCGTTTTTGGCAAGATAGATCATGGAAAGTGCTAATTCTTCCATCGTACAGAAACCGGTCGGATATAATTTTCTTCCGATGGGAAACATCCATTTAACATACCTGTAATACTTACTGGTATGTGATAGTCCTTTTATCGGCCGGATAAAGCCCGGACGAAACCCGTATACTTTACGGAAACCAAGTTGTGTGAGATCATTTTCGGTCTTTCCTTTCACCCTGGCCCAGCGTATCCGTCCTTTCTCCGAACGGTCGGTTCCTGCTCCTGAGACATAACAGAATACGGGTGCTGTGTTTAATCCGGCCAATACTTCCGCGAATTTTATCGTTAAAGTATATGTGGTACGGTAATAATCTTCCGCATCGATGCCTACAGATGAAATACCCAAACAGAAGAAACAGGCATCATAGCCTTTTAGATCTTCTTTGATCTGAGACAGATCCATCAGATCGGGGATGATTATTTCTTCCAGCTTAGAATGAACTAAACCGCTCGGACGCCTGCCTACAACCAGGACTTTTTCAATATCAGGATTTTCGAGGCAGACTTGTGCTACCCCTTCACCCACCATTCCGGATGCTCCTGTAATGATTACTTTTAGTTTCTGTTTCATTATATATCTGATTTAGTCAGCATTGACCAGGTTAATTCAAATGCTTCATTTAATAACTTCTTTTGTTTTGCAGGAGCCATTTTTTCCTCCATTAGGTATTGGTACATGCCAATGATCTGACTGGCAGCAAGCGTACATAACATATCTACGGGATATGGCTTGAACAGGTTTTTTTCCCGGCCCTCATCAAAGAGTGACATGTACAAATGATATTGCTCTTCCAATATGGTTTCCGGAATGAGGGCCATATGCGGTGAATAACAAAACTGCTGGATGAAGAAGAATTTTTTGTGGTTTTCCATACCCCATAATACGGCATTTACAAACATTTTCCGGAATCGTTCTTTTAGTTTTCCGCCTTTCCCGGTTTTTTCACCGAGGTATTGATTGAATTCCGCTTTAAGATGCTGGTATAATGATACAATTAAATCATCTTTTGTCTTGAAATAATGAAATAACGTTCCATTAGATACTCCAGATTCTGCAGCTATTTTACTTGTCGGCGTTCCATGAAATCCATATTCCACAAAGAGATCCAGTGCTGCTTCCAGTATTCTATCTGTTTTTTTATCCATGATCATTAGATTGACTAATCACTCTACAAAAATAGATAAAAAACAAATCAAAAAGAAATTACCCTGTATTTTTAGGAAAAATTATGAATTATTTGCGGGACGGCATTCCATAATGCTGTGTCCAAGTCCCAGATGATCATGTATTTTTGCCACTTTTAAACCGGCATTATTCACACAACGTTCCATATCTTCGGAATAATACATTTTACTGTTACCGTTTGCCATAGCAGTGAAATACAGGCTTATCTGCGTCAGACAATATGATGCGGTTTCAAAACGTTGCCTGTCCCAGAATGTTTCCATAATATACAACCGTGTCGAATCTTTCATTGAACGTGCGGCTCGGGATAGTATATGTGTTACTTCTTCTTCTGAAAAGCAATCCAGAAACTGGCTCATCCAGATGGCATCGAAACCAGTAGGAAAAGGAGCATCCTTATCCAGTAAATTTATCGGATAACCATGGATACGTTCTTTCCCCGGAGTATTATTAACCGCATCTCTCATTAGGGCGAGTTGCTGGGGTAGATCCATGATCGTGACGTTGACACGGGGTGAATAGTTGACACATTTAGTCGCCCAGCGTCCTGTATTTCCCCCTACATCCAATAAGGTATCCGGCGAGTTACTGAAAACGATCTCCAATGCATCATCAAAAGATTGATCGGAATAGAAATGATCAAATGCAAACCAGCTTTTTTGTACCTGTTCCGGAAGTGACGAGAGACCTTCATATATGGTCGGCCAATCGCCGAAAACTTTTAATCCTTCCGGTTTACCATTGACCAGTGATTCTTCCAGATGAAACATACCCATATAATTGACATCATGGTTAAAATCCATATTTACCCGTGCCATTTTATCTTTCAGCAGGAAGTAACCGGCTTTAGCGATATAAAAATGGTCATCTTTCAATAAAACGGTACCAATAGTGAGTGATGATTCAAGTAATACCTGTACTGCGTATTTGTCAAGCCGTATTTTTCCTGTTATTTCTTCTAAGGTGAGTCCGTCCTTTTCTTTTAACAACAGTTCGAAGATACCAAATTTGATCATCAGGCGGGAGACCTGGAATACAACAGGTCCGAAAGCGATTTCCTGTGCCAGGCGTTGCGCTTCTAATGCGGTAAAACGCTCTTGTGCGTATATTTCTCTTTGCGGTAAAGGTAGTTTCATCTAATTATGATTGATCATGTGAGGTAAGTCTTTTATAACAAACAAAAGTATAAAAACTTTGGTATTTAATAAAAGATTCTACACCGTGATGCAATATTTTGTATTATACAACAAGTAATTTGCTACATTTGCAACAGTTAATTCAAATGCCAGATGAAGTCTCCATGAGCATTACTGCTTACCGCTGTAATGAATATGGTTTGTGAGTTCAAATGGTTGGTAAAGTGGGTGTTGCATATAGCCTTGGAAAGTAATTTTATATGTATGAAAAAAAATATAGCTTTATTATTGGGAGGTGATTCGGCAGAATCAGTTATTTCTGTAAAAAGTGCCGGTCAAATGATGCATTTTCTGGATGATACTTTATTTGATGTATATCCCATTCATGTAAAAGGCGTTAATTGGACTTATTCGAAAGATGGCAAGGAATTTTCCATCAATAAGAATGATTTTTCGATCACTATGGGAGGGAAGCAGGTCCATTTTGAATGTGCTGTTCCTATGATTCATGGAACTCCCGGAGAAGACGGTCGTTTACAGGCTTATTTTGAATTAATGCGTATTCCTTATACCACTTGCGATGTCTTGACCTCTGCACTTACGTTCAATAAACATGCATGCAAAGTATATTTAAATGCGTTGGGTGTCCTGTTCCCTAAGGGAAAACTGATCAGGCGGGGTGAGAAGGTAAATCCTACTGAATTATGTGCTGCATTGGGGCTTCCTTGTTTTATCAAGCCCAACAACGGAGGGTCCAGTTTCGGGGTTAGTAAGATAAGGACAGAAGAGGAATTGCTCCCTGCATTGGAAACCGCTTTTGCTGAAGATGCAAAGGAAGTGTTGGTGGAAGAATTTGTCGAAGGAACTGAAATCACCTGTGGACTGGTGAAACTGAATGATGAGATCACTATTTTTCCGATCACGGAAATTGTCAGTAAGAAAGATTTTTTCGATGTAGAAGCTAAATATCAGGTGGGCATGTGTGATGAAATTACCCCTGCACGTATTTCCGATTCTTTACATGAAGATTGCCGTACCGTATCGAGGGCAATATACCAGCATCTTAATTGCCGGGGAGTGGTGCGTATCGACTATATTGTGAAAGATGGAAAAATGTACTTTCTGGAAGCCAACACTATACCCGGAATGAGTGAGGAAAGTATTATCCCGAAACAGGTAGAAGCGATGGGAACTAATGTTAAAGACCTTTATACCAGGATCATTCAGGAAGCTATAGAACAAAATGCCGGAAAATATATTTGATATATTTTTTGTAAATCAGTAATGATATTACCAGCCGTTTTCAGGCTTGTATCTTATCGTAAGGTAATTTAAACCAGAAACGGGAGCCTTCATTGATTCGGGATTCTACGCCAATATGCCCGTCTAACTGTTCCACAATGCTTTTACATATGGATAAACCTAATCCTGTTCCTTTAGCGAATTGATTTAATTTGGTGAAACGATCAAATACCTGGTTTATTTTTTCCGGAGCTATACCCATACCAGTATCCTTTACATAAAACTCCAGTTCGTGATCATTCAACAGGTGATATCCTACAACAATTTCGCCTTCCGTGGTAAATTTCAGGGCATTATTGATAAAATTAGTGATGACCTGCATCAAACGTTTTTTATCACTATATATCTTATAATCAGTATGATCCTGATGAAATTTTACAGGCACATGTGGCTCTTTTATCTGGTATGAATAGACGATTTCATCACAGAGTTCACTGACACTGATATTTTTCATGCTAAAATCCAGGATTCCGGCCTCTATCCTGGAAAAATCCAGGATGTCTGTAATTAGCTGTAACAACAACTGGTTGCTTTCCTGTACAAAATGGTTATAGCGCTTACGTTTTTCCGCATCATTTTCTTCTGCCAATAATCCGGAGAATCCAATGATTGCATTCAACGGCGTACGGATTTCATGGCTCATATTGGCCAGGAATGCAGATTTCAGGCGATCCATATTTTCAGCTTTATCTTTTGCCTGCACCAACTGTTCTTCTATATTCTTCTGATTAGTGATATCGACACTGGTAACCACATGGGCCATTTGCCCGTCAATCCAATTGAATACAGCGCTGAATACCCGGAACCATGCTTTATCGAAAGGGCGTTGGTAATCCCATGAATAAACCCTTGTCGGCTCTCCATTTTCGTCAATCAGGTTCTTTCGGGGACAAAAGTCACATTCACCTATTTTATCTGTATAAAGAGATTCCCAACATTTTTTTCCTTCAAAATGTTTCCATCCGCCGTAAGGTGCAGCCATCGATTCATTAGCATAAAGCATATCATGATTGTCGAAAGAATTAACATAAATATCCACTCCCATATTATTCATGATGCTTTCCAGTGTTTTGCTGGCGCGTATGCCTCTTTCCTTGTATTCCCTGATTACCACCTCTTTGGAGATCAGTCTCAGGATATGCTGTATGGTTTTAAGCTCCTCCTCATCCAGGGAAATATTCTTTTGATTATCGGCAAATCCGATATATCCTATTATTTTTCCTTCCGTATCCTTGATGTGATCTATCAATAAAGAATGGGTACCATAAAATTCAATAATTTCGACTTCTTCAGGAGTTAAATCTTTTCCGTTCCAGACATAAAAAATAGGGTCTTCCTTCGCCAGGAACATATGCTGTTCGGTCATTTCATCTGTGGAAAATCTATATGGAAGATTTTGATCTTCATTGCCGAAAGTCTCTTTCAGGTAAAAAAACCTGAACCCGTCTGTCTGGTAAATAAATCCACGTTTATAATGGAAACAGCTACAGATATACGCAAGTAGATCAGGTAACTTGTAATGATTAATCAATTCAATACTGTGGAGTATGAATGAGGTAAGATCTTTTTTATGCCCGGTAATATTCAATTTTGCTAAGATTTACTTCAATATATTTTAGTTGATCCAGTGTAAGTAAAAAAAAAACAACAACAAAATAAATATATATTTAAATAATTCCCAAATTTTATTGGATGAAGAAAATAATGTACAAGGTAAGTTATCCATATCGGATACCTGACAATTTGTGGAGTGTACAAAAAAATATATCTTTGTTATCAAAATTTAAAACCATGAAGAAAATCTTACCTGTTATATGTTTGGTCGGATGTTTGTATCAATCATGTTCCAATCAATCCAAAGATGACAATATGAATCCGTTTTTAAAACCGTACGACACCCCATTTGCTGTTCCACCTTTTGATAAGATCACTAACAATGATTATATACCTGCTTTTGAAGAAGGAATGCGTCAGCAATTGGATGAGGTAAATGCCATTATTTCATCTAAAAAGAAGCCGACATTTGATAATGTGATTGTAGCGCTTGATCGTAGCGGACAGCTATTGCGTAATGTACGTATGGTCTTTTCCGGTATCAATAGTGCCGAGACTTCGGATGAGATGCAGGCAATAGATAAAGAGATCAATCCGAAGCTTTCCCAGCATAATGATGATATCTTTCTGAATATGGATTTGTTTGCCAGGGTGAAAGCTGTCTATGAACAG
>JAISOY010000079.1 GCA_031275285.1 Bacteroidales bacterium
TTATTGCTTATTACATTATTCTCAATAACCTGTAAATCATCATCTATTGTATCAAAATTTGAATCATCACTACATCCAAAAACCATTATTAAAAATAAACTGAGTATAATAGATTTAACTTTGTCCATATTCATTATTTTTTATTCATTGTAATTTGTTTTGCAAACCATTAATTAATTCGTTTTTATTACAGGTGACTTTAGTTTCAAAATCCTTGAAAGGGGTCTGCATTTCTTTCTTCCTGCTGATATTTTCTAATTTTCCATAGGCGCTATATTTTTAAAGGTTTTTATCAACTTGTCCATTTCACTTTTTATCGCGATAACGGTGGGAGATGGAATCTTTACTTCCTTATCGATTATCTGCCGAGCCAGATCAACCGCTTCTTCTTCCCGTCCCGTTTCATCATACAATTTTGCCAATTGATACAACGGTATAAACCTTCCCGGGCACATACCGGCAGCAAGTTTCAGGTGCCGTTCTGCCTTATCGTACTGTTCCAGCGCCCTGTAATTATCGGCCATAAGCATCTGCACATCCATATCGTTGTAATATTTTGTGCATTTGCCGAATACGCGCAGACTTTCTTCATGTTTTTTTATATAGTTCAGTTCGGCAGCATGGTTGTAAAGGAATAGCCCGTTTTTACCGAGATAGCGATATAATTTGTTATACTCCGGAAGCATTTCTCCCGTTTTCCCTATCATGGAAGCTTTTGCCGTTTTGTTCCATATGATTTCAGCATTTATCAGAGGGATAGTGATCAAAAACAAAACTATAGATACGGCAACTGTTCCCGCTTTTATCAGTCGGCCGGGATTGGCCATTTTCGGTTCCTTGTCATGAGAAACGCCTATCAATGCGATATTCAGGAAAACAATCAACCATGTAAAAGGGTATTTGAAAGGATACGAAAAACAGGAGAAAACTGCAACGGCTATGAGGCTAAGACCAGCAATTAATTTCACAAAATCCGGTGACCGGCGGTAACTGCGAATCAATAAAAAGCCCAACAATACCAATATTCCTATTCCTATGGCGCCATGTTCTGCCAGTATCAGCAAATATTCATTAAAGGGATGCAGTACGTTATCGGCTAGTGCGGCATATTTGCTGTCGGGGTGCATTTCAAAGTAATCTGCCTGGTACAACATGTATTTTGCCTGGAATGCACCCTTCCCGTGTCCCGCAATTGGGCTGTCCTTTGCCATGTTCCATGTGCATTGCCAGATCAACAGGCGTCCGTCGGCAGAATCTTTCTTCAATAGGTACAATCCGAATACAAGCAGTCCGACCAAACAAGCTGCTCCGATTTTGATCGGCCACCGGAATTTTAATTTTGGAATGCCAACGGCAGAATATACTGCAACCGCGGTAAGGCAAGCCATCACAGACGATCTTGATCCCGACAGGGCTATTCCCGCCGCAAGGGTCGCAAGCATGACCGCAACGACGAACTTAAACCTCCGGACGCTTCTGTCAAAGAAATAGAGGCCATAGGGAAATACGCATGACAAAGCTGCTCCGAAACCTGCCGGATTATCAAAAGTTCCTGTTACAGCAAAAAGACGATTGGACGTTAAGAATACGCCAAAATATTGCAACACTCCGTATAATGATAGAAATGTTGCCAAAATAAATGCAGTCCCGAACAGCCATTCGGGTGCACAAACTGCCGTTAGCTGCCGTAATAAAAAGAACAGTAGAAGTAAACAGCACGAATATGCCAATAAATAGCTATTAAATCCCGTTGAAGCCCAATCGCGGAGAAATACAGTCGTAACACAAAACAGTAACAGCAGGAATACCGGCCGGCCGGAAACAACTTTATCCCGAAAACACACCGCCCAAACAACCGCCGCAACACCTGTGCCGATCACTAACCCGAAACGTTTGGGAGTGATCTCCGGATTGACAAATTTCTCCGAAACAACAAACAAGGCACTTATGCAGAGCATTCCCCAAAGCAAGACTGTAATAATAGAAATATACCGATGGCCTACCGGCTTTATCAGTTCCATTGGCATGGTTTTTTGATTTTTTGAACCGTAAAAGTAGAGCGATTAACAGGAGGTAAGGTTTGAAATCAATTAAATAAGGTTTGAAATCTGACAAAAAAAACAGCCGTTCGTGTTGGGTTTGCAGAAAAAGCTGACACGATTTTCAGTTTAAATTTAGCTACTATATGGTTGGTTTTTAGAAATAAAACCTCAAAAAATAAAGAATTTACTGGAGTGGATTTTGTTTGATGTTACTTTATCAATATATTGGATATAATCAGTAACTTTTTACAGGGCCGGAAACAGCGATGAGAATAAAGTGAGGCTGGCAACACAAATTAAAAATCAGATTTTCAGCTTTATCATAACCTTTACAATAGTGTACTTTATTCAGGAAGATATTGTGTTGGTATGATACTCACGACACACATGCAACCTTCTCCGGGATCTTTTCCATGTTTTTCCACTTTGGGATTTCCGGTTGGGAGGTTTGTTTTTATTGGGGTAAGTGAACAGCCGCTACACTTTGGCAAAAACTTTGCAGTACATTTTATATCACATAAATGTAATTTTTTTATCATGGATCTACCACTTATTTGGATTATATTCGGGGTATTCGCTTTGTTGAGTTGGGTGGTTTCTTCTCAGTTGGACAGACAATTAACAAAATATTTCAAAATACCCATTAATTACGGACTTACAGGCAGGGATATCGCCCAAAAGATGCTTGCTGAAAACGGCATCAATGATGTAAAGGTACAATCCGTAGCAGGCAAATTGACGGATCATTATAACCCTGTAACAAAAACCATCAATCTGAGTGAAGCTGTCTTTTATAGCAGTAGTGTCGGAGCAGCAGCCGTTGCCGCTCATGAATGCGGACATGCCGTACAACATGCCCGTTCTTATGTATGGTTAACCATGCGGTCAAAATTAGTTCCTGTCGTCAGTTTCGCCTCTCATTGGGTTCAGTGGGTACTTTTAGCCGGCTTATTATTGTTAAACGTCTTTCCACAACTCTTGCTTTTCGGTATCATCCTCTTCGGTCTCACTACCTTGTTCAGTTTGATTACCCTGCCGGTTGAACTCAATGCAAGTCATAGGGCCTTGATCTGGTTGAGCAATGCCAATATCACGAATTACTCAACCTACCCTAAAGCCAGGTCCGCATTAAAATTAGCCGCCTATACTTATGTTATAGCCGCCTTGTCTTCATTGGGGATGCTTGTATATTACCTGATGATCTATCTGGGTAGGCAAAGGGAATAAGGCGTTCATAATAATCATCTTATTATGAGTATGCCATTCCATTTTTTTCCTTATCTTTGTTAGTTGTTTTTGGTATGTATTGTTATAAACATATATATTATCCATAATTGACGAATCAAAATGACCGACAAACTATACGATTTAAAAAAGATCATTGAAATTTCTTCAGGCGATGATAATTTTGTCCGGGAAATGGTCGTTACATTTGTAGAGAACGTAACCGATGAAATTGAAAACATTGAACAACTGAAAAAAAATGAAAATTGGACTACCATTGCGGAGATTTCTCATAAGCTAGTGTCCAATTATGCCTATCTGGGTGCTGATGATTTACGCACAACAGCGGCTGACATCGAAAAAAGTGTAGTTGTTGACCATCGTTTTGATGAAATAGCAGAAAAGGCTACTTATTTGTGTAATCACAGTAAAACATTGATTAATAAATTAAAAGTAGATTTTAACATTTAATTTAAATAACCTTCGTATATTTACACCGTCAACCTGTAACATATCCAAATTTTAGGTTAGGGTATTCATCGTAAAAATAAGAATTAATGAAGTTATTGATTTGTGATGATGATCCGATGACATTAAAAGCATTGGAATTCCAGTTCAAGAAGGATGGCTATACAATAATGAAATCTGTTAACGGGAAGGAAGCACAGCAAATACTTCATGACAATGAGGATATTGCTTTGTTAATTACAGATATTTGTATGCCTATGATGAATGGACTGGAACTGGTTGCTTATGTGCGCAATACATTAAAAAGCCAGATCCCGATATTGGTGTTGACACGGGTGAATCTTGAAGATTCTGTAGCTCATGCTTTTGAACTAGGTGCAAATGATTATCTGACAAAGCCATTTTGTTTGGAAGAAATGACTGCCAGGGTTGCTCATCTGCTGAATAAATGACCAGAATACAAAAAATAATATACTACACTTTTTGTTGTTTATTGTTATCGGCTGTTGGTTATAGCCAACAAAAGCCGGATGCCGATTCTATCTTCTATAATGCCCGTAATGCTGCTTTCTCTAACAAATGGGCGGAGGCAAGAAATATTTCCAGATATTTGTTGTCCTTATATCCGGATTATTATGATGCTATGATCCTGATCGGTAAAACTTATGCATGGGAATCGAAACCGGATTCCGTCCGATTAGAGATTGAACCATTGTTGATGGTTGAACCGGATAATTATGATGCACTTGATGTTTTGTCTAATAACGAAATATGGATCAAAGAATATGATAACGCACTTAAAATCATAGAAAAAGCTTTATTTTATTATCCCTCAGATGAGAATTTTCTTTATAAAAAAGCCAATGTCTATTATTTAAAAGGAGACGAAGAAACAGCAACTATAATCTTACAGGAACTTTTAAAGGCTAATCCTGAACATGTTGCCGGAAATGAATTATTGTCTGCAATCCGCCCCAAAGAGGTTGTATTGGCTGAAATATATGACCGGGCTGAAGAAAACGTACGAATAAAGAACTGGAAAGAATCCCGTCGGCTTTCCCGAAAAATCCTGGCTGAAGCTCCTGATTATTTTCCGGCATCACTTCTGATCGCACAAACATATGCATTTGAAAATCGATTTGACTCGTCCCGGCTTGTAGCACGTGAACTTTACAAATCATACCCTGATAATTATGATTTGCTTGAATTAATGGTCAACACTGAAATATGGGATAAAAAATATCCGGACGCACTTGAGATGGTTGATAAAGCCCTGGTTGCCTATCCGGAAGACGAGGCATTCTGGTACAAAAAAGCATGGATACAATACCTGCAAAAAGATTACAAGAATGCATTAAAGACCCTTGACCGTCTTTTTGATATTAATCCCCGGCATGAAGAAGGCAACAAATTATACCGGGATATTAATGAGAATTTCAGGGATTATGTGTTACTGGAGAGTTATTTCGAATATTTTAAGGAACCTTATTTAAGCCGTAAGCTGATCACCTCTGCCGGATTATCGAAATGGACAAAATATGGGACTTATATTTTTAAAACAAATTTCGGAGAGGAACTTCCCTACGAATCCCTGGCTTTCCAGATCGAAGCAGAAGCTTACCAGAATCTGTTTCCGACCAATTACCTGTATCTGGATTATGCATTTTCCCCGAACTCCTTTTTTCCTATGCATAGGGCTGCAATTGAATTTTTCCAAAGATTACCAAAAGGATTGGAGGCTTCTTTAGGGGTCCGGCTTTTATATTGGAATAAGGCCTCATGGATTTATACAGGTTCTATTTCCTGGTTATTCCAAAAAAACTATCTGGCCTTCCGGCCTTTTTTTAGTTATGCTGATTCAAAATGGAAAGATTCGTATACTCTGACCTACCGAAGATATTTCAGTGAACGGGAGGATTATGTGTATGTCTTGATTGGCTATGGTCCCTACAACGATGATTTCATACAATTCAATCCTAATCCGGGGGATTCTTATCTGGCCCAGATCGGATTGCTTAAATTTATCACAAACAGATGGTTTATTTTGACATCATTGGGATATGCTTATGATGCAGGTTACCGTAACCGTTTTATGGCAACAGCAGGAGTGAGGTATTATTTTAACATGTTTAAATAACTCAACAAGTATATGATCAGATATATACATCGATTGGGGTTGGTTTTACTATTGTTGTTGTGCTTTTCGAATATTTCGGGAAGTCAACAAGAGATACCAGCCGAACCGGTACTTGAGATAACTAAGGACAGTGGTTTTTTGGTATTTGATGCTGGTCAACCGAGTTTATTGGTTCGCTCACTGATCATCATCATCCTTATTTCGATCGCATGTCTTATCATTTTATTATTCTGGATATTGATCAACCGGAATAAAATGAGGATTATGGGAAGGGAAAGAGGACATTTGATGATGCAATTCCAGGCACTACTCATCGATTTCCTTTTTTCTGACGACAACAAAAAAGAACTAAATCAGATACAACAGATCGCTAATAGCGAATTTAACCGAAGAGTACTCATCAATGAGATGATTGATTTAAGTATCAACTTATCCGGCGATGTAAAAGAGAAACTAAGAAACTTATATCTGCAGTTGAAGCTCGACCAGGACTCTATCAATAAAACCCGTAATTCTAAGTGGCATATCCAGATCAAAGGTTTCAGGGAACTGGCATTTATGAATATCACGGATGCCAATGACCGGATAAAACAAACATTAAAAAGCAAGAACAATATCCTGCGAATGGAGGCCCAATTAGCATTGATCCGATTAAATAAAGATGATCCCTTTGGCTTTTTAGATTACCTGAAATATCCTTTTACTCTTTGGGAACAGTTAAATGCCCATGAACTGATCGTGTTCCATAATTTACCCATCCCTCAATTCTCCAGATGGACCAACTCTCCAAATAAAACGGTCGTAATATTCTCATTGCGGATGATCCAGGTATTCAAACAACTGGAATCTGCCTCTGCAGTTATTGAGTGCTTAAAGCATCCTGATGAAAAAATCCGGTACACGGCTATATTCGTTTGTGGGGAAATCCAATTGAGAGAAGCGTTGCCTCACCTCAAGCATATGTATAAAAATGAGGAATATTCTAATTGTTTGGCAATCATTACAGCCATGGGCAAAATGCCTGATGAATCGATGTTGAGCTTCCTTAAATTGGTGCTGGATAAGGAAGAGGACGTTCAATTACAGATTGAAGCCGCCATGGCTATTAACAGGATGGGAGAAGTAGGTATTGCCGCATTGGTAAAACTGATGAAGTCCGAGTATAAGAATTATCAAATCATCATAAGGCACGTACTAGATAAAAGAATCAACTAATGAACCATATATTTTCGGATATATTCTTTTTCGTCGTTAATAACCTCATCTTTTTATTAACGTGTTTCATATTTTCGGTATATGTTACTTTATCTATTATATCGGCCGTTGCACTTCGTAATTATTTAAGGAAAAACAGTTATGTAGATTATAATTCTATTATTCTGGCTCCCTTAACTCCATCTATTTCGGTAATTGCTCCTGCATATAACGAAGAACGCACCATTATTGAAAATATTCGTGCATTACTGTCTTTGTATTACAACAATTTTGAGGTAATTATTGTGAATGATGGAAGTACGGATAATACATTCGAACGGATCATTGAAGCTTATGATCTGGAACGGGTAAGCTATTTTTTCGATTACCGGATCCCATGCGAACGTATAAAAGGTGTTTATAAATCGCGCAACCGCTCTTTTAAAAAATTGACGGTGATCGATAAAACAAATGGAGGAAAGGCTGATGCTTTGAATGCAGGTATCAATATCTCCAAAAAAGATCTGATCTGTTGTATTGACGTTGATTCCATCATGGAGCCGGACGCGCTCTTGAAAATGGTAAAGCCGTTCATGGAAGAAAATGAAAAACAAGTAATTGGTACCGGTGGTGTTATCCGTATTGCCAACTCCTGTGTTATCGAAGACGGACAGATCAAAGAAATACGGCTTCCTACGGAATTTCTTCCCCGGGTACAGGTACTTGAATACACTCGTGCCTTCCTTTTGACGCGTATGGCATGGGGAAAACTGAATGGCCTTCTGCTGATCTCAGGAGCGCTTGGGATGTTCAATAAAGAAATAGTCATCAAATGTGGCGGTTATAGCACCAAAACCGTAGGAGAAGACATGGAACTGGTAGTACGTATGCGTCGTTACATGTCTGAACAGAAACGCCCCTATCAGGTCGTATATATTCCGGATCCATTGGTTTGGACGGAAGTACCATCATCAGGGAAAGTATTGTCCAGACAACGTAACCGGTGGACCCGCGGTACCCTGGAAACCCTACTGACACACCGCAAACTCTTCATGAACCCCAAATACGGAGTATTGGGCATGTTGGGTTATTCTTACTGGTTGTTCTTTGAATGGCTGGCTCCGATTCTGGAATTCATGGGGTATCTCTATTTTATTTTCCTATTGATCGTTAGTGCAGTTAACTGGCCTTTTTTCCTGATTCTCCTGGCCTTCGTATATACTTTTGCAGTATTACTAAGTACCTGGGCTGTATTGTTCGAAGAAAAGACCTATCATAAATACAAGCACCGCCGGGATGTACTCCTACTGATCGGCACAGCGTTCCTAGAACCTATTATTTATCATCCCAGAACAGTTTGGTGGGCAATACGTGGAAATTTCGACTATCTGCGGGGAGTCAGAAGCTGGGGTAGTATGGAACGTGAAGGATTCGGAAAAGATAAAAAGAAAAAGCAAAAAAAGAGAGTCAGGAAAGCAGAGACCGTTCATCAAATTAAAGAATCGATGAAACAGGAAAACCCAGATACTCTCGATACTTAATAGACGAAATATGATACAAAGATTCTTCTTCATTTGTTTTTTTGTCCTTTCAATTACATCGCAGGGTAAAGGACAAGATATAAAATATCAGGTACAAAATAATATACCATACTACAGTGGCCAGGAACAAGATGCTTACGCTAAAGAGCGCTGTGTGCTGGATATCTATTATCCTGAAAACAAAAAAGAATTTGCCACTGTTATATGGTTTCATGGTGGAGGAATCACAGGTGGCAATAAGCATATTCCACAGGAATTAAAAGAAAAGGGAATATGTATCGTTGCAGCCAATTATCGTCTGCATCCCAAAGCGACATGCCCTAAATATATTGAAGACGCGGCATCAGCAGTCGCATGGACTTTCAAAAACATTGAAAAGTACGGCGGTGATACGAACCTTATTTTCGTATCAGGACATTCGGCCGGAGGATATTTAGCTGCTATGGTCGGACTAGACAAAAGATGGCTGAAATCCCATGATATAGATGCGGATAGGATAGCCGGACTGGTCCCGTTTAGCGGGCATACCATCACCCATATGACCATTCGTAAGGAAAGGGGTATTTCCGATAAACAACCTGTTATTGATGAATACGCCCCGTTGTTTCATGTCCGCCCGGATGCTCCGCCATTATTGTTAATGACAGGCGACAGGGAGTTGGAAATGTTGGGAAGATATGAAGAAAACGCATACCTTATGCGCATGATGAAAATAGCCGGCCATAAGCATACGATACTATATGAATTTGATGGATACGGACACGATATGCTCACGCCTGCCTATCCTTTACTACTGGAATTTATCCGTAAAACGGTCCGGAATAATTCATCCAAATGACCAGGAAGGGATCATTCATTCTTCTAATTCTGTTAAATAAAGTCCTTCTGGATAATCTTTGCAAATCATAAAAATCATTCCTGAAAAAACATTACCTTTGAAATCTTTTTCAATATTTTGTTTTTATTATGCACATTGCGATAGCTGGAAATATTGGTTCCGGAAAGACCACCCTAACTGGATTATTATCCAAACATTACGGGTGGGAAGCTCATTATGAAAATGCCGATGACAATCCTTACCTGGATGACTTTTATGAAGACATGCAACACTGGTCTTTCAACCTGCAGGTTTATTTTCTGAATGAACGTTTCGGACAAATACAGGAGATTAGGAAATCGGGGTTAACGGTGGTGCAGGACCGCACCATCTATGAAGATGCATATATATTTGCAGCCAACCTTCATTCCATGGGATTAATGAGTATGCGGGATTACAGGACCTATCGTTCCCTTTTTGACAAGATGGCAAGTTTTATCCAACCGCCCGACCTGTTGATTTATCTCCGGGCATCAGTTCCTACTTTAGTCCGTCAAATACAAAAAAGAGGAAGAGCTTATGAAAGTGGCATCAGATTGGATTATCTCAGTAAACTGAACGACCGTTATGAAAAATGGATCAATAAGTATATCTCGGGAAAAGTACTGGTCATTGACGTGGATACCATCCATTTTGACGAAAAACCGGAAGATCTGAATACCATCATCAATCGCATAGATGCACAGATACATGGTCTTTTTTAATATTCTGTTTTTATTCTGAACATGAATCAAACTTTATATATTTATAATAGCCTGACCCATAACAAGGAACAATTTGTTCCGTTTTGCCCTCCTAATGTGGGATTGTATGTCTGTGGTCCGACTGTATATGGGGATGCACATCTGGGTCATGCCCGACCTGCGATCACCTTTGACCTGCTGTTCCGTTACCTGAAGCATATTGACTATAAAGTACGTTATGTACGTAATATTACAGATGTTGGACATCTTGTCAATGATGCCGATGCCGGAGAAGACAAAATATGCAAAAAAGCACGTCTGGATGAGGTAGAACCCATGGAAATTGTCCAGTACTATACCTACCGGTACCATCATAATATGGAACAGCTGAATGTTTTGCCGCCCAGCATTGAGCCTACGGCATCCGGACATATGATCGAGCAGATACAGATGGTGCAGAAAATAATAGATGCCGGGTATGCTTACGTAAGTAATGGTTCGGTGTATTTTGACCTAAAAAAATATGCGGAACATTTTCCTTATGGTGAGCTTTCAGGAAGGGTAATGGATGATCTGTTGGCACAAACCCGGAATCTGGACGGGCAAAATGAAAAACGCTTTCCTCTTGACTTTGCGTTATGGAAAAAAGCATCCCCGGAACACATCATGCGGTGGCCTTCACCATGGAGCGACGGATTTCCGGGATGGCACCTCGAATGTACCGCCATGAGTACTAAATATCTGGGTGAGACATTTGACATCCATGGAGGAGGAATGGATCTGCTTTTTCCACACCATGAATGCGAAATAGCCCAATCCAGGGCAGCACTGGGTCATGAATCTGTGCGTTACTGGATGCACAACAATATGATCACGATCAACGGGCAGAAAATGGGAAAATCATTAGGAAATTTCATCACACTAAATGAATTTTTTGATGGCTCCCACCCTCTCCTTGAAAAAGCATATAGTCCCATGTCTGTAAGGTTTTTTATTCTACAGGCCCATTACAGAAGTACGGTAGACTTTAGCAATGAAGCACTTCAGGCTTCCGAAAAAGGATTGCAACGCTTAATGACCGGAATACAGACCCTGGATAAATTGCCTTCTTCTAAAGAGAGTTCGGTAGACATATCCGATATTGGACTGAAATGTTATCAAGCGATGAACGATGATCTGAACAGCCCGATGGTTATTGCCCATTTATTTGATGGATTACGCGTGATCAACCTGGTGAATGACGGAAAAGAATCATTATCAGAAACCGATCTCCAACAATTAAAGGATACTTATCACCGTTTTGCATTCGATATCCTGGGGTTAGCAGACGAGCAGAAGGCCGACAACCAAATGGAGTTGGTCAGCGGATTGGTTGATTATATTTTAAATATGCGGATGAAAGCAAAAGCCGACAAAGATTTTACTACTTCAGATAATATCCGGGATATGCTTCATCAACTGGGAATCGACGTAAAAGACAAGAAAGACGGATTTGATTGGAATATAAGAAATTAGATGACTTTCAAGTCTTCTTGGATGGCTTGGAAAATATCATTATATTTGCATGATAAGGTAATGAGTGATTGATCGGTTATAAAGGATTATCAGTGAGTACAAATAGTTTTATTGTATCGGCAAGAAAATATCGTCCGGCGACCTTTGATACGGTAGTCGGCCAGTCATCAGTTACCAATACCCTAAAAAATGCCATCAAAAACAACCATCTGACACAGGCATACTTATTCTGTGGTCCTCGCGGGGTGGGTAAAACGACATGTGCCCGTATCCTGGCTAAAACGCTCAACTGTTTTAACAGGACAGAAAATATCGAAGCCTGTGACGAATGTGAATCCTGCAAATCTTTTAATGAATCCAGATCTTATAACATACATGAACTGGATGCCGCGTCAAACAATTCAGTAGACGATATCCGGAACCTGATAGATCAGGTGCGTATTCCGCCGCAAGTGGGAAAATACAGCATCTATATCATCGATGAGGTACACATGTTATCGACCGCTGCATTCAACGCATTTTTGAAAACGTTGGAAGAGCCACCGCCACATGCTATTTTCATTTTGGCAACAACTGAGAAACACAAGATCATCCCTACTATTCTTTCCCGTTGCCAGATATTCGACTTCAACCGTATCAAGGTAGATGACACAGTGCAATACCTGCAAAAGATTTCCGAAAAAGAAAATGTCACTTATGAAGCAGATGGGTTGCATGTGATTGCACAAAAAGCAGATGGTGGAATGCGGGATGCCCTTTCCATTTATGACCAGATTGTCAGTTATTGTGGTAATCATATATCATACAAAAGTGTCATCGAAAATCTGAATGTGTTGGATTATGAATATTATTTCAAACTGACAGATGCCTTTTTAGACCATAATGTCGGACAATCGTTCATTTTGTTCAATGAAATACTGGATAAAGGATTCGATGGACATAATTTTGTATCAGGCTTAAGTTCTCATTTCCGTGATCTGCTGGTTTGCAAGGATCCGGTTACATTATCCCTACTGGAAGTCGGTGCCAACATCAGGGAACAATACAGGGAACAGGCAGCACGATGCAGCGTCGGATTTTTATTTGAAGCACTGAATATTTGTAGTAGCTGTGATGTGGGGTATAAGATCAGTAAAAATCAGCGATTGCATGTTGAATTAGCGCTACTTCGGTTATGTGAGATCGGAGCTGAAAAAAAAAAATATGACCCGCCCGTAAATAAGAATAAAGCGGCTGAGGCTGGCGCAACGCTCTCTGCTCCTCCCCCGAAAATTACGATCCCTTCGGTATCCATAAAAGACGCACTTACTTCAAAAAACACTCCGGTAAAAGAACAGGTCCCTCCTGTCCCGGAAAACAAACAACCGGAAATAACTCCTGATGAGGATATCCGGGATTCCATCGATCAAAACTTTTCACAAGATGATTTACTTACGGTATGGAATTCCTACGCAGAAAAATATAAGGATGATGAGCCGCGCCTGCATAGTATGCTTATGGCATATTCTCCACAAATATCTGACGGATATAAAATAATTTTTACAATCAGCAATACATTACAAAGAGACGCATTTCAGAAAATCAATTCCGACCTGCTTCGATATATACGTGAAGAACTAAAAAACAAACAAATAAAAATTGAACTATCCATCATTGAAAAACAAGAAAATCAGAAAGCATACACCGCTGAGGATAAATTTACACAGATGAGTAAAAAAAACCCGGCATTGCTTACTTTTAAGCAAAGATTTATGTTGGATTTTGAATAATCTAAGAATTAAAAAAATACGTAACCCACTGTTGAAAGGTACGTTTTTTGCAAATAAATTCTTAACATATACTGAAATCCGGCTAACGTGAAATAATTTTAACATATTTGTTTTTTTCTTGATTTAAAGCTATCAAACGAGTTAAACACATATTACTTATTACGGCAATAAGCCTTATTTCTTTGTTGCTGCTAATTTATCTGTTATTGTGGATACCTCCTGTCCAGCAAAAAATTATTGATATTGCCATAACTGAGGTATCAAAAATAACAGGCAATCAGATGTCCATAGGTAAATTCAGGCTCAGGCCCTTCAGTCATTTGACGCTTGAACAGATTTACGTAGCAGATATGAACGGAGATACCCTGGTTTATGCTGGAAATTTATCTGCAGGATTTAATCTGTTACCATTGCTTAAGAGTCACCTGGTCATTCATGATGTGGAATTGAGTCAATTCGATATCCACATAAAAAAAGACAGTGTTGAGGCTCCGTTTAATTTTCAGTTTTTTATTGATGCTTTTGCTTCAGGAGATACTACAACCACGTCTTCTGAAAGCAATTTCACTTTTGAAATAGGTGATATCCGGTTATTACAGGGAAAACTTTCCTATGATATACTGGATCAGGTAAAACAAGATTCTGTTTTTGATGTCAATCACATACATCTTCGGGATGTGACCGTGTTGGCATCACTACCATCCATTGACCTGAAGAAACTGAATGTTACATTAAGACAGTTATCTTTTCATGAGCAAAGTGGATTTAAATTAGACAGCCTGTTCATACAATTAAAATCCGAAGGCGAGAAAATCCATCTGAATACTTTTCACCTGGAAATGCCTCATTCAACCGTAAATATTGCCGATGCAACCCTGGATTATACGGGATCCGAATTGAGCGACCTGGCTAAATCCGCGGCATATTCCCTTCAACTGGATATTCCCCGGTTCAACCTTGCCGATATTAAAGCCTTTTCGCCATCTTTAGGATCTTTTTCCGACGACATTACCCTGAAAACTTCTATTAACGGAAAATTACCGGCCATTCACGTAGACAGCCTAAACGTTTCATACGGATCAAAAATATATCTGGACCTGAATGCGCTCATTTCAAATTACCTTAACTGGGATACTGCGCATGTGGAACTTCATTCCAAAATATCTGCCAAAGCCTCCGGAATTGGAGAAATCACCTCATTTTCAGGAATCACAACCCTTCCTGTTCAAACGAAAAATGTAGAACTGAAAGCAGCCATCACCGGATCATTACCGGATATGAAACTGGATATAACAGCCCTCTCATCTCCTTCCGGAGAATTGGATATCAAAGGAACCGGAGGATACCTGGTAAAAGACGGACAAATCAAATTCGATTTGAATATATCATCTACTGATTTTGATTTAAAAACATTATTGAATGACAATCCTGAGCTGGGACTGGTAACCATGTCATTATCCGCCAATGGGAGTATTGACAGCACCCAAAATATCGATGCGGGAATGAACCTGAATGTTGGTCATTTCGATTTCCATGGCCACGCTTATCAGGATATCATAGCATCGGGCAGCTATTCCGGTCAACAAGTAAATTTTATGTTAACCAGCAATGACCCGTTTGCACCATTACTCATCAAAGCCAAGGCCAATCTTTCTGACCAGCCTTCTGCAAATCTATACCTGAAAACACCCCGTTTGATGCCGGGAAAATTAAACCTGGTACCTGATGCTGAAGGGGACATCCTGCATGCGGTGATAAAAGCCGATGTGGAAGGGTTTGATCCAGAAAAAATGACGGCCATGTTAAGGTTAGATAGTGTCCGGTATCAAACAGGAAAAGGAAATGCAGATCTGAGTTATCTGGAATTGAATTATAAGGCATCTTCCGACTCAAAGAAAGCATTTCATTTGGATTCCAAATTGATCGATATTGATATGGATGGAAATTTTTCATTAAATACCATCGCACCATCTATACAAGGAACTTTATCGAAATATTTCCCGGAATTGATCCCTTTTGAAAAACCCATAGAGAAGACCAATGATCAATTGGGCATAAATATAACTATATATAATACCGAAAAATGGTCTAACCTGCTTAAGTTGCCTTTTTCTGTGAATGATTCGTTGATCATTACTGCCCGGTATAGTGCCAGTGATAATGAGATAAGTCTTAAAACCGATCTTCCAAAGATAAATGTCAATGACATCATATTAAGGAATAATTCGCTGAGTATCCTCACTGATACAGCTACAAATACGTTACATTTATTAGTAGGGACAAATGCATATACCGTAACTGATACCGTACAAGTAAAATTATTTGCCGAAACGCTTGCAGATAGTATAAAACTCGATTTAGGGGTGGATTTGAAAACTCCAGGTATTGATTTACAAACGCAGATAGGATTATTTGCTAAATTCGGCCAAAAGCAACCTGATATTTCCATACAATTACAACCTTCTATGCTTCGGGTTAATCAACAGGATGTTGATATAAAGCCAGCCAGTTTTTCTGTCAAAACAGATGAATATGAGATAGAAAATTTTGAGATTTTGTTTTCAGAAGCAGAATACCTGAAAGTAAATGGTCGTGTTTCAAAAGATGAATCAGACTCGATCAGGATAGCCCTCGCCGGAATACAAATTGAAACTTTACTGAAAGCCGTTCAGAGTGACCTGAATCTGAAAGGTGAAATAAATGGTAATATTGTTGCCAACCAGCTGTTGACTTCACCGATCATCCTGATCGATAGTTTTTCAATCAAAGGCATTGAGCTTCAAAATCAAACGATTGGTGATCTTGGGATAAAAAGCGCCTGGAACGAACAGAATCAGGCAGTAATGGTTAAGGCACAGTTTTCAAGGGATGACATTGCCCCGTCTGTTTTGGAAGGGTTAATTTTTCCAAAGGAAGATTCGCTACATCTGAAAACCAATATCCGCGATCTCAGACTTGCCTGGATTTCTCCTTTTACAGTCGGCATGCTGGATCATCTGAATGGAACATTAGGTATCAATCTGGAAGCAAAAGGAAAAATAACGTCTCCTTCCCTGAACGGCGCTATTTCGCTCAATGATGCTAACATAGGAGTAAGCATGACCAATGTTCAATACAAAATTTCCGATTCCATTATTATTTTACCGGACCGTATTTCGTTCGATGATTTCCGTATCACGGATGATCAAAATAAACAATTGGTCATTAACGGAAATGTGACACATACTAATTTCAGTAATATCCGCCCTGACTTGTCGCTTAAATTGGAGGATTTTATGATACTCAATAATCCCAAGCAGGTGGATAGTTTATTTTACGGGACTTTGCGGCTTTCTGGAAGCATCAATACTGAAGGGTCTGATCAGGATCTACTGGTGAAAACAACGCTGAAAAACAGCCCGGATTCAAAGGTATATATTACGATCCCTGAAAGTGAAGCAAGTGAGGCTGAATTATATAAAAGTGTAATCTTTATTAATAAAGATACATTATATAACAGCCCCTATTTCTCTAACCGGGCAGGAATCCCTCAGGAATCGGCTCCTCAGTTGCCCATCAGATTACAGGCAACCATAGAATTGACACCTGATATGTTATTGGGGGTAGTAATAGATCCTAAAACGAAAAGCCAGGCCACTATCAAAGGCGAAGGACAGGTCGATTTCAGTTATAATATGTCTAACTCAGACATGAACTTATTCGGAGATTATAAGATATCCGAAGGAGAATTCAGTATTTCTGTTAAGAACCTGGTGAGAAGAACATTTACGATTCAACCTGGAGGCACAGTGGTATTTAAAGGGGATCCCATGGCGACCGAGTTTGATGTTACAGCTGTGTATAAGTTACGTGCCGATTTAAGGACACTGGACCAGTCATTCATCAATGAAGGGTTAAATAGTACGCGCGTAAATACGGAATGCCATATTACCGTTTCGGGGAATATGGATGAAATGAAAATTTCATATGAGATAAAATTGCCGAATGTAGATGAAAGTATACAAAGAAAAGTTAATGCTTTGATGACAACAGATGAAGTTGTATTCCAGGAGATTGCATATTTATTGGCTGTTGGTTCATTTTTCCCGCCTGAATCAACTTCCGGAACTTCGGCTTCCGGAACAAGCATTGTAACATCCATGTTGTCATCTACACTTTCTAACCAGTTGAATAAGGCGCTGGAAGGAGTGCTTAGCGATAACTGGTCTATCGGAACAGAATTACATGCTGATGAAAATGATGCTTCAAAAGTAGAAGTAGATGTAAATATTTCGACCAGCCTGTTTGATGACCGGCTTATCTTAAGTACCAATATAGGATATAACAATACATCAACCACTACGAGCAGTGGTTTTTCCGGTGACTTTGAGGCGATGTATAAACTGACGCGTTCAGGAAACCTATTATTAAGGATGTACAATACAACCAGTGCAAAATTTTCCGAACAACCCGGAAATACTCAAGGTATTGGTGTCATTTTTCGGAGGGAAGCGAAACGCTTTATTTCTCTTTTTAAGCGAAATAAAAATAAGAAATGAAAGGAAAAAAATCATACGGAAGTAAGGATTACCACATTATTGTATTAGTGTGGTCACTATTTTTTATTACCTCATGTAATATCACTAAAATGGTACCTGAAGGGCGTTATCTGGTCAGTAACGTCGAAGTAAAGGTCGATACTAAGGACATCAATGACTCACAAATGAGTTCATTCATCAGGCAAAAACCCAATGACCCAAAAATCTCATTACGGGTTTACAATGCTTATAATGGCGATACAAGCCGTTGGATCGTAAAAAAGATGGGAGCGCCTCCCATCCTTTACGATAGCTCGCAAACCGATCTTTCAGCAAGAAATATAAGAATTGAGATGGCTAATAAAGGCTATCTCAATGCAAAAGTAGACACGATCATAAATATATCCGGAAAAAAGATTGACGTGACCTATAACGTCAC
>JAISOY010000080.1 GCA_031275285.1 Bacteroidales bacterium
CGTTCGTATGCGGCATGGTATGGTTTAGCACCGGCAAACGCAGGCAAAAACGAATGATGTATGTTGATCACCTTATTGGGATAACGGATCAGGAAATCAGCGGACAATACCTGCATATAACGGGCAAGCACGATAAAATCGACTTTTGCATCTTTCAAAAGTTTCAATTGTTGCACCTCCTGCTCAGACTTATTCTCCCTGGTAATGGGTAAATGATAAAATGGGATACCAAAACGTTCCGCTATGGGTTGCATATCAGTATGATTACTGATAATGAGTGGAATATCCACCTTCCAGTCTCCTGATTCCCATCGGGAAAGAATGTCATACAGGCAATGGGACATCTTGGATACAAAGACTGCCATACGTGGGCGCTGCTCCGGAAAATACAGATCAAATTCCATCTGATAAGGTGTAGCTATCAAAGTCTGGAAATAATCATGAATTTTCTCCTTAGGAATCATAAAACCTTCCAGATCCCATTTCAAGCGCATGAAAAAACGATTGACACTCCGGTCGACATGTTGTTCCAGTGATAATATGTTTCCCTTATTACTGTGGATAAATTCTGTAACTTTTGAAACAATCCCCGGTTGATCGGGGCAATGAATAAGTATGATTGCAGTCATTTAAAAATATGATATATCAACCCGATTACAATTTGAAAGTTTATATGTAAACACCAACAAAATTTATCACCAACCGGATCGGTTTTTATACAAATTTCCCGGCAAAGATAAGAAATATCGGTAATTGTTTGGTTGTCGACTTAAAAACCAAAATACCAGGTAGCGATGGAAAAATAAATCAGTACCCCGGTTATATCGGAAATGGATGTAATAAGCGGTGCACTTGCCGTGGCAGGGTCTAATTTCAATTTGGTAAAAATAAACGGCAGGGTCAGCCCGATCAGACTTCCCGTCATCACCGTCAACACCATGGTGGCAGCTACCACTACGATTACTTCCGGAGCCCTGAAACTGGCAATGATGGATACACCAATTGCCATGGTAATTCCTAACAACAAAGAGACAACAATCTCTTTACCCAGTAACCTGAACCAATCTCTCATATGCACATCTCCGATGGCAATAGAACGGATCATCAATGTCGCAGACTGGGAGCCGGCATTACCTCCGCTACCGATCAGTAGCGGCAAAAAGAAAACCAGAGATACTATAGACTGGATGATATTTTCATAAAATGAGATGGCCGCACCTGAAAAAACATTCATGAACACCAGTGCCGTTAGCCAAAATACTCGTTGTTTATACAAATACCCTATTCTAGCCTTCAACGGATTAATAATGGCTTCCTGAAAGGAACCGAACTTATGGAAGTCCTCAGTGCTTTCTTCTTCAGCAACATCCATCACGTCGTCAATAGTAACGATTCCCAGCAATGTTCCATCCGTATCCACTACAGGTAAAGCGACTCTGTCATAATCCCGGAAAATCTTAATTGCTACTTCCTGGTCATCAAAAGCGTTTAGTGCTACAAACTTATGATCAATCAATTCGGATATTTTCTGGCCGGGTGAGGCAAGAATGATCTCTTTGATCCTTATATCATCAATCAGTTTCCATTGTTGATCAACGACATAAATCACATTCAGGGTTTCTGAATCACGTCCAAACCTCCGGATATGCTCCAAAGCTTCTTCCACAGTCTCATAAGGCTTTATAGCCACATATTCCGGCGTCATCAAACGTCCGATACTGTCTTCCGGATAACCGAGGAGCCTGGTGGCAATCATACGCTCTTTGGCCGAAAGCAACTGTACCAGACGCTGGCTTATTTTTCCGGGCAATTCCTCAAAAAAAGCAGTTCTATCATCCGGATCCAAGTCATTCAATAAACTTGTAATGATATTGCTGTACGTAGCAAGGCCTTCTATGATTTCCTCCTGTTTGTCATGTGAAAGATATTGGAACGTCTCCTTTGCATGTTCACGGGTTAAAAGGCGGAATACAAAAATTTCGTCGGATTTGGACATTTCCTCAATCACTTCAGCCAATTGAAGTGGTTCGAGTTCAGTTAGTTCTCTCTTTAAAATTTTCCAGCTTTTGTTTTCAATCAGTTCTTGAAAATGTGCTCTGATTTCATTCATCATTTGGTCTCCTTACATTTAGCTCCGTAAGAAAACCGAAAAGGCCACTTACAGAGGAGTTTAATACTTTCTTTCTCTACAATTCGGATATGGGCCTTCGTCCATGGTTATATGTTTTGGTTACTAATAATGATTTTTGGATATTCTCCCAAAAACCGCCGCAAAGGTATAAAATATAATCAAGACTCGAACAACAAATATTTATTATTCTTTTTTTATCAATACATGTAATACATATGAAATTACAGGATAGAAAATACCCTGAATGCTGTTTTAAATACCTGTATTGCATTCAGGGCATTTCCGTTCAAATCCAAAATTTCTCAAACGATCATCAATATAAAAATTGATAATTCATCCCGGATCAAACCAAATTCACCGGCCCAGTATACTTTTCCTGTAGGTATGAAAATTTATGAGTGAGCATTTTATATACTTTTTAGAGGGGGTAATATCCCGTCTACCCGGATAAGCAGAAAAAATCAAAGACCTACCCGATACAAATTTTCATTTTCTCAGGGCATAGATCAGTTCATCCGTTAATTCTCCGTTCTTGATCAATACTCCTTCAAATCTGGCCTCAAGTACAAAACCGGCTTTTTCCAGAATATGTTGTGACTTCCTGTTAGAGCCAAACGGCCGGGCGAAAATCCGCGTAATATCAAATGTCTTAAATCCATAGTCGACAATTCGGCATATGGCCTCACTCATGATCCCTCTTCCCCAGTAGGTTTCGGAAAGCCAATAACCTATCTCCGCATTTTTACGGTGAATATCCGTTTGTGGAAATATTCCGATAGAACCGACGGCTTCCCGGTCTGCTTCAATGGCAAATATCCTTACCGGATCATCCGAAATCGCCACAGACAAAAATTCCCTCCCACTTTCATGAGTATAAGGATTCGGGAATTGATCCGACAGGAACCGGGCTACATGAACATTATCGGCATGTTTGACCAAACTGTCCAGATCGGTTTCCTGCCATTTTCGTAATTTAAATTCCATCATTCAGATATATCAAATCAACCTTTATCGGCTAAAAATAAGAAAAATATTAAATGCTTCGAAATATATTCTACTTTTGCAGTTTACGAATTTAAAACCTATCAAAATGAACCATTTTCTTTCAAAGATCATCTTATTGACAATTACCATCACAACACTATTTTCAGCCTGCAGTAATAATGAAAAATATACCCTGGAGTACCATCTCTCCAAAGGAGACGTTTTCAAGCAACAAATGACCATGGATATGTTGCTGACCCAGAAAATGCAGGGACAAGAAATAAAAATATCCACTCTGATGACCATGGACATACATTATGATGTGACTGATGTACAAGATGATATCTATATGATGGATATGAAATTTGACGGCATAAAAATGGATATGGATATGGGTGTTATGAAAATGTCTTTTGACTCCAATACTACCGAGACCACAGCCACAGCGAATAATCTGAGTCCCATGTTCAAAGCCATTGTCGGACAATCTTTTCAGATGACGGTAAACAAAAAGGGCAAAATCCAATCAATCAGCGGCTTTGAGAACATGATCACAGCCATGATCAGTGCATTGGACGGAGGCATGGATGAATCCACCAAACAACAAATTGTCGCTCAATTCGGACAACAGTTTTCCGACGAAAAAATGAAGTCAATGTTTGAACAAATCTCTGCATATTTTCCGGAAAATCAGGTTGCAATCGGTGAAAGCTGGCAGGCAGACATGATGGTCAACAACAACCAGTTCAACATGAATGCCAATATGAACATGAAGCTGAAAGAAGTTAAAGATCAAGTTGCAATTGTCGAAATTCACGGAACCATATCCACACCGGAAGGTGGTATCTCTCAACAGGTGCAAGGTATGGAAAGTAATATCACCATGAGTGGGAAACAAGAGGGAATTGTTAAGATAGATATGAAAACAGGATTTCCTGTCAGTAATGAAATAACACAGGATATTAATGGTGAAACATCCATTATGGGTATGAAAATTCCCATGTCTATCATCTCCAAAATTACGACTAAAGAAGTAAAATAATAATAGTTAAAAGAAAAAACATAAAGAGATCCAGAAAACCCGGATCTCTTTATGTTTTTATCCGGTCAGCTATACGCATACTCATAGGCATCATGAACGACATTGGCATTTGTTAATGAGCAAAAAAAATCTATTTTTTCCAATGGCGTATCTTCCATGATCATAGCAAGGGCCATCTGATCATATAAATGATATAAAATCCTATCCATAAAAGAATTTTCAGGTCCCATTTTTCCCCAACATTCATTCAGTAACGGTTCAATTTTATTCAGGCAGAACAGATCCCTGATCATATTGTCCCGGACAAACCATTCTCCATGGTAACCTTCGGATATGTCTCCAAACAATCTGAATTCATCTTTACGTATCCGGCACCGGTACCAAGCTTCACAGCCTGGAATAAAAAACTCGGGAGACACATCCAGGGAACAAAAATCCGGGATTGAAAGTATCTGTGAATACTCCGCAGGAAGTAAATTCATTTTTCTCTCTATCTGATACATCCATCCGTCAATCCATTGCCAACGTTCCTCTTCCCAATTCCAGACTTCGCATATACAGTGTTCTGTTTTTTTTATAGGATCAAGAAATGTCACAAATCCTGACCTAACCCTTGACGGGATAGAGTTATGCCTTAAAATCGAACAAATCAGTAAGGATATATCCCGGCTGTTTCCTATAGAAAAGCTGTCATAGCCCAATCCATTCCGGAGAAGATCCATGCGTACCTGAACTCTTTCCAATCGTTTTGCCATGCTGGAAATATACATATCGCCTCCCTTGCTGCATTCAGGGATATTCATACAATTCGATTCAACCAAAAAGTCATTCAGAATCAATGGAAAACTTTTTTCACAAATTTCCAAAATGTCAGAAGATTGATAATCAAACATATATGAATATTCTCCAGGAGAAGATACCATACTATGGGTCCTGTAAAATTCGATCTTTTGCTCCATGTGTTTTCTGTTTATACTTTTAACAGAAAAACACCTAATTTTGTTTAGTTTCTTTTTATTTTTCCAGAAAAAATTGTTTAGGGACTATAAGATCAACGTATAAAATTCGTACGCATGCGGGGTTCTTCCGTTTTAGGAACAATCCCCGATTTTTTCCCACATTCTATACATTTAAGTATCCATGCCATATTCCTTCCCAAAGTACGCATGATCTGCAGACCCTCCAGATCCTGTTCCACCTCTTCAGGTGTATTTCCATGTACCATGTTCCAATATTGGGATGGAACTACCGGCATATTGGAGATGGTAAAATATTTATTTAATTGATCCAAAGCTGCAGTGGTACCTCCTCTTCTGGCAGAAACCACGGCTGCTCCTGGTTTATAAGCGAAATATTTCCCAGCATAAAAAAACCTGTCTAAAAATGCAATAACGGCACCATTTGCAGAGGCATAATACACAGGTGAACCAAAAATAAAACCATCGGCATTTTCTGCTTTGGCAAGCCCAACATTCACCACATCATCGTCAAAAACGCAGCGACTTGGCAAATCCCTGCATTTTCCACAACCGAAGCATCCGCGAATTGGTTTGTTCCCGATATGGAATATTTCAGTCTGTATGTTTTCTTCTTTCAAGGTCTTTTCGACTTCGGACAAAGCCGTAAAAGTACAACCGTTACGTTTAGGACTTCCATTAATGAGTAAAACTTTCATAGTTAATCGATTATCTGATTCTGTTATTGTGTTATAGTACCACACAAAGATAGTCGATTATAAAAAATAAATAACGATATTATTGATAGATTCATTTGAAAAATGATTAATTTTGATCGTTTCAATACAATTTAATTACATAAATAAGTAACATCAAAACAGGAACAACCATGAAAAACGGAGTAATGATGCAATATTTCGAATGGAATCTTCCCAATGACGGAAATTTGTGGAATCAACTCAAAGCCGATGCAGCACACTTACACGAAATAGGAGTAACATCCGTCTGGATTCCACCGGCCTATAAGGCTGATGAACAACAAGATGAAGGTTATGCCACTTATGATCTTTTCGACCTGGGAGAATTTGAACAGAAAGGAACCATACGCACAAAATACGGCACCAAACAGGAACTTAAGGAAATGATTGATGAACTGCATAAATATCAGATTTCCGTGTATCTGGATGCCGTGATGAATCATAAAGTCCGTGGAGATTTTACGGAAAAGTTCATGGCTGTGGAAGTGGATCCCCAACAGCGAAACCACGCAATTTCTGAAGAATATGAAATCCAGGGATGGACGGGGTATAATTTTCCCGGACGGGAAGAGAAATATTCCGATTTCAAATGGCATTGGTACCATTTTACAGGCACAGAATACGATGATGCAGCTAGAAAAACCGGCGTATACCGGATTTTGGGTGAAGGAAAACACTGGAGTGAAGGTGTGGATGATGAAAATGGCAATTACGACTTTTTGCTAGGTAATGATATCGATCTGAACCACCCTGATGTGATCCAAGAATTAAACCGTTGGGGAGTATGGGTATCGGACGAATTGAATCTGGACGGAATGCGACTGGATGCTATTAAACACATGAAAAATCTGTTTGTCAAACAATTCCTGGATGCAATAAGGGCAAAACGCGGAAACGAGTTCTATGCCGTAGGAGAATACTGGAAAGGCGATTTTGATTCATTACAGCAATACCTTGAAGAGGTAGATTATAAAATTGATCTGTTCGATGTTCCCTTACACTATAAAATGTTCCAGGCATCCCATGAAGGAAGGGATTTTGACTTCACAAAGTTTCCTGAAGATACCCTGGTATCAAAATTCCCAGCCAATGCAGTTACTTTTGTCGACAACCACGATTCTCAAAGGGGAAGTTCGCTCGAATCCCAGATCGATGCTTGGTTCAAACCGATAGCTTATGGATTGATTCTCCTGATAGAGAAAGGATATCCATGTATTTTCTACGGTGATTACTATGGTGTTAAAGGTGAAAAATCTCCCCACAGGCCCATCTTGGATATTCTGCTGGATGCCAGAAGAAAATATGCCTACGGTGAGCAGAAAAACTACTTCGACCATCCCAACACTGCAGGTTTCGTAAGAATGGGCGATAATGATCATCCGGGATCCGGTCTGGCCTTTCTGATGTCAAACGGAGAAGACGGAGATAAAATAATGAATGTCGGAGAGCAACGAAAAGGTGAAATATGGCATGAAATCACCGGTAATGTCAGCGAAGAAATAACAATAGATAAAAAAGGGAACGGACAATTTCTGGTCCATGGCGGAAAATTGGCCGTCTGGGCAAAAAAATGAATAAAACCACTCATTAACGAATAATTTCATTCATACTCAATCAACACATCATACTAAATCAATAACTTTTAATATTAGAAATCATGCTTGAGAAAGTTTATTACGGAAACACGCTTCAGGATTGGGGAATTTCTTTGTTGATCATCATCGGTGCCCTTTTACTGAATAAGGGTATATCCATGCTCAATAAACATGTAATCAGAAAGGTTACGGCAAAAAGCAAAAATAAACTGGATGACATTCTTTTCTCCACCCTCGAGAAACCAATACTGCTGGGAATTATCCTGGTAGCCATATGGATTGCTGCCACACGTCTGGATATCTCTGTTAAAGTACGTGATGTAATCGGCAAGTCATACCAGATCCTTACCGTACTGAACATTACCTGGTTTTTTGCCCTTTTAATTGGCGCTCTTATCGATGAATATTCATTTAAAAAAGATGAGAAAACAGGGAAAAAACAGGAAAATAAATTATTACCGTTGATCAAACGGGGCATCCTTATCCTTGTCTGGACCATCGGCTTGGTCACTGCCCTGAACAATGTGGGGGTAAAAGTGACGACTCTTCTCGGAACCCTGGGGATAGGAGGAGTTGCAGTTGCATTGGCTGCACAGGATACCATCAAAAATATATTCGGAGGTATTACCATTTTTACGGATCATCCGTTTCATATCGGCGATACCATAAGATTCGACAGTTATGAAGGTACGGTCGAGGATATTGGTATTCGCAGCACACGTGTACGGACTTACGACAAACAAATTGTGACGGTACCTAATTACCGCATCATGGACGCATCGGTCACCAACATATCCGTAGAGCCGAAAAGACGCATTGTAGTGAAGCTGGGAGTGACCTATGATACTTCTCCGGCCAAAATGAAAGAAGCGATAAATATACTCACCGGGTTACCCAAAGCAATAGAAGAAATGGACGATAAAGATCTGACAGCGATCTTCTCCGATTTTGCAGATTCAGCCCTGATCATCACTTATACCTATTTTATTAAAAAATCCGCCGATATCCTGGGTACCACCTCAAAAGTAAATTTTGAAATATTAAGCCGGTTTAATGCTGCCGGACTTAATTTCGCATTTCCCACCCAAACGATCACGATATCAGAGCAGCTTCTTGGAAAAATAGAGGAAAAAGATCCGGATAAAGGAATGGAAACAAGCGCAAAAACAAGTGAACAGGCAAATACAAAAGATCAATAGCTTTTCCTACTCTTTAAAGATCTTAATCGTACTGTTTTTCAGTACAACAATGTACATTCCTGCCGGAAGGTATCCGGCAGGAATGGTTTCCTGATCTGAAAAACAAAATTTCTGTAACCATACCTTCCCTGTCATGTCTACCACTTTCAGCCATTGTCCTGTCGCATTTTTTACCGTAAAATGATCTCTGACCGATGTCGGGTATACTTCCGAAAGGTCGTTCAATTTTTCATCTGTTCCTAGTGGAATAGGATCAGGATTGGGAGTTCCGTTAGATTCGTTAAATGTAGGTGGTTGTATCACCCAATCAGAGTATCCGTCAGGAAGACGGGAATAACTCATATTTTGGTCCAATGCAGGAAATATTACAGCATCAACCAGTATCAGCTGTCCATATGGGTCCTGCCGGGAAAGGATCACAGTCTCCCCTTCTTTATCCAGTTTAAATCCGGCATGTAATGCTCCCTTTTCAGGTTCTCCATCTGCCCATATGATCACACGCCCTTTGGCAGGGATCATCGTTTTTTCGGGTGATGATAAAGGAATCCTGGATAATGTCCAGTTCAAAGGATCATCCGACAAATACCAACCGGAAATATCAACATCCTGATCTCCGGGATTATATAACTCAATATAATCATTTGTTTTTCCATATTCATCTTTGATCTGATTATTACTGGCCACGACTTCATTGATAAAAATCTTCACATCTTCATGTTGATCAGTCATTCCGGGGCCATCATAGATGGCTTTGAGTTTTATCGGATGATTAAGTACCGTCGTGTATAAAGGACTTTCAAGAATCTGTGTACCTCCGGCTGTATAACTGGCAAAACTAAGATCAAATATCAGGTCGGAACTTGTTGCATTACATTGATGAACTTCAACAGCAATCAGGTTTTCACCATTTACCAGCATATTTTTATTGACGGAAAAACTAACCAGGTCGCCATTATTATAGGCGTTTGCGTATGTATTGAAAGATAATGTCCCGGATGGAAGGTTATAGCGTCCTACTTCGATTCCATTCACATATACTGCCGCACCATCATCTACATAAACAGTAATGACAAAATTATCTTTTGCTTCAATGTTTTCGACAGTTACTGTTTTCCGGAAATACGCTGCAGGATATTTATAATTGGCGTCATTTCCATAACCGATCAGGGTCACTTCTCCTTTATTCCCATACCCAAACTGCGCATCTCCTGCATTCCAGGAATCATCCGAATAATTTTTCGTATGCCAGTTAGCCGCAGGAATACCGTTTCTGTCCCAATACTTCCATGAAGCGCCCATCTTAATATGCTCATTGGATGTTCCTCCTGCCGCTTCCCAATACTTAAAAGTATATCCCGGAACATTTTCAGCCCGGATGGAAACAGGTTGATTATTAAAATATTTCAACATAATCCGGTTATCCGGTATTTTTTCCGAAAAGAAGGTATAAGAAGCCCTGTCAATATTCGAACTGATATCAATAGTCCGTATGAATGTCGAATTAAAGAAGCGGTTACTGAGAAATCCCATCATCCTGTCCGGACGGTTGAGTGAGAAATCTTTCATTTTATTTATTTCATCATTGAAAGAACTTCCACCGTATTTCGATTTGTGATAAATTATTTCAGTACTTATCCTGGATGATAGCTGATCCATAATTTTATTGACCCGGTTGGTTTCAAATGTCGAAGAAAGCTGAACACAAAAACGACGGATAAATTTTTCTTTAAACTCCTGATTGGTCATCAACCGCCGGGCCAGTTTAGCCGACCATTCTGCAGCATCATTCAACAAATAATTCAGGGTATTGTGACTATAAGCCGTATTCAATGCGAATCCGAAATCCGTATCATACAAAATCCACCGCCATTTTCCGTTTTCCTTCTTCTTCCATACTTTAAAATTATTGTGCGGCCAGTCTGTGTTTCCATAATATATCTCGGCAATCAGGTAATTGATATAGTTATCCACATCCATCATTTCACAGACCCTGGCATACACCTCGGGCTGTGTCACATCATTTTGCGCCACGTAATCCGTCAATTTTAAAAATTCAGGATCAGTAGTTATTTCCTTGGTTTCAAGCAGGAAGAATTCGTCATCATTTAATCCGTAATTGGTAAAAAGGTAATCTTTACTGCTTCGTTCCCGTATATTCTGTATTCCGTAATACTTGCCATTGATAAAGCATATAGCCGGTTCATAAGCCAGATAGTCAATATCCATCCTACCGATGATCAAAGTCTGCATGAAAGCGTCGCGCATCATAGTTTTGGAGAAATCATTCCCGGAATTACGAAGCTGTATATCTTTATAATGTCTATACGGTTTTGTTTCAGGGAAAAAATCATACCTGAGCTGGTTCTCTCCGAATTTTTTCCGCGGTGATATCTTTAACGATTTCTGGGCACTTTTCCTCGACCACCCCCCACTTATCGCGATATCCAATTCCTGATTCAACCGGGACACTCCTTCTTTATCAAACAATTCAAAATTAGCCGGCCTGTCCCAATCCTGGTTCCAGTTATGATTCTGATCTGTTCCGTTTCCGGGAATTCCATTGGTTCCCTTCACATATATGCCAATAACATCATCTGTCAGGTTAGCTTGATCAGTCACAATGGAAACCACCGGCAAAGTAAATGGACGCTGGTTGATAAAATAGGTTGCAGTAACCACGTCACCCGGTAATTTATCATCAGCAAATGCCCTGGCCCGTATGATCGAAATACCACCTAACGATATCTGCTTCCCGGATACATATTTGGTTGAAGAACGTGTCGGTTCTTTCCCATTGGTAGTATAAAATACTTCCTCGCCTTCTTTCACAGAAATAGTTAATTTTAGGGCCTTCGGATAAAATCCGCTTTTTTCACTGAATATAGGCGTCTCACAACGTCCGGAAGCTGACTTCCTGTAATTATTTGATCCTCCCTGACTATATTCCGAAAAATAAACCCATGCTCCCACTCCATCCTGCTTTCTCCCATAGGATATATTCCTGTATTGTTGGGGATATTCAACCTGATCAATAATTTCCCTCTGCCCATTTAGTAAGAACAACTTCCCACCTTCCGGTTTCAGCTTAAAATTTGCATGTCCGTTACGGTCACTACGTTCGAACCATAGCAAACTATAGCCTTTTGCCGGGATCATTTTCTGGAGAGGTTGCCATTTTTGGGGTTGAGAAAGATCATCTGTGAAATAATATGTTCCCTGATTCTGGGAGGCTTCACCTGTATTATATAATTCAACCCACATGCTGTAATTATAAGAATCATCCATGACCGCAGAAACATTATTGGTCATTATCTCATTTATTTTTAGCTGTGCAAAAACAACAAAAGGATACAGCGAAAGGATGACAAAAAGGATCTTTTTCATAGCATGATATCATAAAAAGATACATTTGTCAATATTACATCATTTTTCTGAAGAAACAAATATTAAGTAATTTCTTTTTCATTAAGCACTCAGTGCTATTTATTTTTTCCTTAAGTCACATTGATCAAATTGATTACACTTATTAAATAGACTTTAATTGTTTGCTATTACTTAGTAGTTGAAATATCCAAATAGAATTGAAATAAAACCTATAATCAAACAGACCCGGTTGTTTATTTGATTAAAACTTTTAAACCATGGGGAACAATTTTGATATCCAGTGTTTCGTCCATTTCAAAGGGATCACCGTCAAGGTGGATCGGATCATCCGTTTTTCTCTTGATAATGATTCGTTCTGCTTTCCGGGTGTGGTAATACGGGCTTTTGTGAATGGTTTTACTGATCAGCCGGAATGCCAGGTCAGAAGCTAATACTTTTGGAAAGGGTTTTAATATACATACATCCAGCCGCCCGTCCGCAATATTTGCATGGGGTGCAATATAGCCATTGTTCCCATACTGGGAAGAATTTGCAACTGTTACCAACATAGCGTCCGTATCAAACTTATCGCCATCTATATCCAGGGTATATTCCTGGGAACGATAAGTAATGAATTCCTTGCCAATGATGGAAACATATTTCAAAAACCCGCGTTTCTTTGTGTGGGCAAAAACATCGCTGACATGCGCATCAAATCCCGTTCCGAGCGTACAAAAAAAAGGATGTCCATTTGCCATACCATAATCAATACAAATGGTTTTGGCTGCATTCACGACCTTAAGCGCACCACCCAAACGTAATGGGATATGTAAATGACGGGCCAATCCATTTCCTGACCCGGAAGGAATAATACCCATGGCCGATTCGGTATCCCTTAAGGCTGTAGCTACCTCATTTACTGTACCGTCACCACCTACTGCTATGATATAAGGGACTTTATTAGCTACCTGCTGACGGGCTAGTTCAAAAGCATGGCCACGCCGCTCGGTAAAAAAAATCTCAATATCGAAACGTCTTTCATTAATCCGTTTACGGATGATACCAGGCCATGAACTTTTTTTTCTTGTTCCTGAAATGGGATTAATGATAAAACTTATTTTTTGCTTCACAGGATATTCCCTTTATGCGGTTAATGAATATTTCGATCATTTGACGGATACCGGTTGAGTGGCTGCCATATTTTCATTCCTGTCATTGGTCGCATTTACCACATTTGCTGCCAAATCCATGAACGCTTTACCGGTAATTGTGTTTTCATCAGCTGCTACGGGTTGTCCGATATCGCCACTCTCACTGATACTTTGTACTATAGGTATTTGCCCTAATAACCGGAGGTGCTCACGTTCAGCCAATTGTTTGCAGGCATCTTTTCCGAATAAATAATAACGATTCTGGGGTAGTTCTTCCGGAGTAAACCAGGCCATGTTTTCCACCAGACCCAGGATCGGAACATTCACCTTTTCATTACGGAACATATTGATCCCTTTCACAACATCCAATAAGGCTACCTGCTGCGGGGTACTCACAATCACAGCTCCTGTGACCGGAAGTTCCTGCACAATAGTTAAATGAATATCACCTGTTCCCGGAGGTAAATCGATCAGTAAATAGTCCAAATCACCCCATTCTCCCTGGTGTAATAATTGCTTAAGCGCACTTGTCGCCATCGGGCCACGCCATATCACAGCATCTTCGGGCCGGACAAAGAATCCAATAGATAACATACGAACACCGTAACGCTCTACAGGAATGATACGTTCACTTCCCTCCTCACCTGAAATACCGGGGGCTACACCTTCCACACCAAGCATCTTCGGAATGGACGGACCATATACATCAGCATCCAGTAATCCTACCTGATAACCCATTTTAGCCAGGGCTACTGAAAGATTTACAGCCACTGTCGATTTCCCGACCCCGCCTTTTCCGGAAGCAACAGCTATAATGTTTTTTGCCTGCGGAATGGAAGAAGGTGTTTGTTGGATTTGTTGTACAGATTGTATTTCTATTTTCGGATCAACATCGGGATGTACATAATAACGCAAAGCTTTTTCACAGGCACTCACTATAGAATTCTTCATCGGATCCTTTGCTTTGGCAAAAGTAAGTGTAAAAGCAATCTCAAGACCATCGATATGTATATGGTCGACCATACCCAACTCCACAATATCTTTACCTGCAGCGGGATGTTTCACATGTTTTAATGCGCTGACAACTTCTTCTACAGTAATGCTCATTTTGGTTTGATTTTAAACGCAAACTTACAGATTTTCTTTGAAAGAAAAGAATAATGCTTCTACTTTAATCGGTTAGTAAAAAACCTTTAAAAAACACCTTTCACAGGAGAGGAAATTTTTATCCTAAATAATCTTTTACCCCATTTTATAAAATATCATAGTAGATGCCTGTCGATCCGGAAAAATCAGCAGACATGGAACAATATGTCCGGCATTATGTTATAAAAGCAGATCATTACTTTATTTCTTTTATCTTTGTAACATACTTAAATTTCATATTCATGAATGAGTTGAATATACCGGAAACAAAGAATCCTCGGATAGTAGTAATAGGTGGTGGATTTGCAGGGCTAAAACTAGCCAAACATTTGCGTAAGAAGCCTTATGAAGTCGTGTTGATCGACAAACATAATTATCATCAGTTCCAACCGTTAATTTACCAATTGGCAACAGCCGGGATTGAACCGTCATCCATCAGTTTTCCCTTCCGGAAAATATTCCAGCGATCAAAAAATATACATTACCGTCAGACAATTGTTGACAGTATTGATCCCGAAAAAAACATAATTACCACATCTGCCGGGAAGTTGTCTTATGATTACCTGGTATTGGCTACAGGTACCATATCCAATTATTTCGGGAATGATGATGTTAAAAAGAACAGTTTAATTCTGAAATCGGTCCCGGATGCCTTATACATGAGGAATCAATTGTTAAGGAATATTGAACTTTTTTCTACCTCCGGCGACCCCGAAGAAAAAGAAAGGTTATTGAATGTTGCTATTGCCGGAGGAGGTCCCAGTGGTGTAGAAGTCGCCGGGACTTTAGCGGAAATGAAAAAAAAGATTTTCCCTAAAGATTATCCGGATACTGACTTTTCAAAGATGAGGATATGCCTGGTAGAGGCTGCCGATCGGCTTTTAAACACATTCAGCCAGAAATCGTCGGAAAAAGCGAAAAAATACCTGGAGAAACTTGGGGTGGATGTCATGTTGAATACAAAAGTATTGGGTTATGACGGAAAAACAGTTTCTTTATCAACCGGAGAATTACCCACTTATAATTTCTTATGGGCTGCAGGCGTCCGGGGAAAATTCCCTCCCGGACTTAATCCGGATATTGTTACACGGGGAAACCGGCTAAAAGTAGACAGGTATAATATAGTAGAAGGATACGGTAATATTTATGCAATCGGCGATGTTTCAAGTGTTACGAATGATCCTAAATACCCGAACGGACATCCTCAATTGGCACAGGTGGCCATCCAGCAAGGAAAGAATGTAGCCGGAAATTGGGAACGGGCCCGGAAAAAAAGACCGTTAAAAGAGTTTGAGTATCATGATCTGGGGATTATGGCGACCATAGGGAGGAACCTGGCGGTAGTGGAACTTCCTTTTATGAAAATATACGGAATAATTGCCTGGTTCATGTGGATGTTTGTCCATCTGATGGCTATCCTGGGCGTAAAAAACAAATTCTTTATTTTTATTGACTGGGTACACAGTTACTTCACATTCAATCCTTCATCAAGACTGATCATAAAACAGGAAAGAGAAATGGAGTAAATACTATTGGAGGAATTTTTCGCGCAATACATACCTGGCCTCTTCCCCTAATCCGAGCCCAAGATAAAAGAATGCATCAACAGTACCATACTTACGGATAATAGCATTAAAAGTAGCCTGTAAATAAGCAGGATTGGCCTCCATTATTTGCCGGGCCATTTCGTCATCCATTCCTTGTTCTTTGACCAAAGAATCAATGATCTTTTCGTTTTCATCTTTACGATAAATATTTGTGGAAACATAATCCGACAAAATGGTTTCCATAGGTATCTCCATTGAATACAAAAACAACGCGGCAGCAATACCTGTACGGTCTTTCCCTGTTGTAGAATGAAAAACAAGTGCCGAAGTATCGGGCAAAGCCAGCAATTTTCTAAAAAAAGGCTGGTATTTTTCTTTAAGAAAAGAGATGTCCGAATAAAAAGCAAGCATTAACTCTTTTCCTGATTTGAATTCTTTAGCATAAGAAGCAAGATCCGGAATAGTAAAGTTCCCGGCAGGAAGAAGGAGATAATCACTTCCAGGCAACAACCGGTCCGGTGCGTTTTCAACTTCCTCTTTTCCCCGGAAATCCACCACAGTGTATATCTTCCTCCGTTTCAATTCTTCCATATCCGCATCCGTTAACTGGCTGAGCTCCGCAGAACGATAGATCCGGCCTGTTTTTATGCGACGGAATTCCGTAGTAACATACCCTCCCAGATCCCTGAAATTGACGGCACCTTCCAGCTTTACCTCATGATTCACCTGTGGGCGACGTTGCGCCTGTACAAAAACAGGAAACATAGATAGTATCAAAACAAATATATATGTTCTCATATCACACTGAAAATGTACTGTTCATTCAATTGGCCTCTTAAAAAAAGCAATATAACCGACAGTCTGATGTGTCCATCTAAATGTAAAAAACATAGATCCTCCTTCCACTTTAGGTTCTATCCTTACCAGTTCCCAGCCCTGTTCTCCGTATCTGTCGAATTCTTCATTAATGTTTTCCGGAAGTCCTGAACTTGTATTTGTTTTAGCACTGATATAAACAATCTTATATTCCCATTTCATCTGTTCATAATTTAATTTTTAAGGTCAGATGGAATACGCCATAGATAATTATTACGTTGGATGAACAGTAATGTTCAGGCTATTTCATGGTTTAATTTTAAATCTGTGCCTTAATCTGTTCGTATATTTTCATTGATCGCATCCGATTCAACCAGTCCGTCCCGTAACCGAATAATACGGTGTGCATAACGGGCAATATCTTCTTCATGCGTTACGAGTATGATCGTATTTCCATTACGATGTATTTCACTGAATAATCGCATAATATCAACAGAAGTCTTACTGTCCAGGTTTCCGGTCGGCTCGTCGGCCAGTATAATGGAAGGGTTTCCTACCAATGCCCTGGCAACTGCTACCCTTTGCCTTTGCCCCCCTGACATCTCATTGGGTTTATGATGCATCCGGTCGGTTAATCCTACCTGTTCAATAACTTCTTTCGCCCGTTCTACCCGTTCCGATTTCGACGCTCCTGCATAAATAAGGGGTAACTGCACGTTATCCAAAGCATCATAACGTGGAAGCAGATTAAATGTTTGGAACACAAAGCCGATTTCCTTATTACGTACCTCGGCTAATTGATCATCCTCCATTGTACTGACATCATGATCATTAAGAATATAGGTCCCATGGGTAGGCGTATCCAGGCATCCGATAATGTTCATCAATGTAGACTTTCCGGAACCTGAAGGACCCATGATTGCTACATATTCATTTTTCTCAATAATGGTGGTCACGGATTTAAGTGCAGGCACTTCAATTGTTCCCCCTACCATATATATCTTGGCTATGTCTACCAATTTTATCAACTCTTTCATACAGAAATCTTTATCTTATGAGCCCTATTAAAGGATAATCGTATAAAGGAAGCAAATAAAAACCATAAATCTTTCCCGTGGAATAAGAAATTAACATTTCTTAACAGCCTTGTGGTTTTCCTGAGGAATAACTAAGCCATCAAAATGCTGAACCGACTGCAATAAAAGTCAGTAGGCTGTATAGTAAAGACTAGCGTAAGAAAAATTACAATTTACTGTATTTCAGGCATAAAACATAAAGATAAAATTTAAAACTACCTTCATTTCATTTTTTATTTGGTGGTATTTTGGATAACTTTGTGCATTATGAAAAAAGGTCATGCCGATTTACCGCTTCATTACGGGATCGTTCCCCAGTGGC
This sequence comes from Bacteroidales bacterium, assembly GCA_031275285.1. NCBI lineage: Bacteria > Pseudomonadati > Bacteroidota > Bacteroidia > Bacteroidales > Bacteroidales bacterium. The sequence goes on from JAISOY010000080.1 coordinate 18,087, forward strand.
TTGCCCAGCGGATGTGTCTGCTGGGAGGGGCAATTGTGGAGGCGATTGTGATGGATTACGGCCGGAGCGCTTTGATGCAACGGTTAAGCGATCCTTTCTGGTTTCAGTCTTTAGGGTGCGTCCTTGGTATGGACTGGCATTCCTCAGGCATCACCACTTCCGTGATGAATGCTTTGAAAAAAGCCATCAATCAACGATCCGCAGATCTGGGAATATATGTGTGCGGAGGAAGAGGAAAATCTTCCCGGAATACACCTTCCGAACTATTGGCCATAGCTGAAAAAACCGGATTGAACGGCGATGAACTGGTAAGAAGCAGCCGGCTATCTGCAAAGGTCGACAATACGGCTGTCCAGGATGGGTACCAGATCTATCTGCATTCGTTCGTAGTCACAAAAGAAGGAGAATGGACGGTCATACAACAGGGCATGAATCCTGCCGAACGCATGGCAAGGCGTTACCACTGGCTTTCTTCCTCCCTGTCTTCATTCATGGAAGAACCCCATACCTCGGTCTGCGGAAAAAACCAGGGACAAATTCTTAACCTCACCGATCGACTTGCAGTACCGACCAAAGAAGGGATACTGGAACTGACGCGGGAAAATCCGGATAAGCTGCTACGGGAAGTTTCCATTATTCTTCCAAGGCACCATGAAGTGAAAGAGGAGGATGTAAACCTGAAACGGTTAGGTACGGCGTTGATCCTGGCACATGAAACGGACATCAAAGATATGGAATCCCTTCTTCTGCTGGAAGGTGTCGGGCCCCGGACCTTACAGTCGCTGACTCTGGTCAGCGAAGTGATCCACGGAACCCCGTCCCGTTTTTCCGATCCTGCCAGGTTTTCATTTGCCCATGGAGGAAAGGACGGACACCCCTTCCCTGTGCCTACACGTGTATATGACGAAACCATCCAGATCTTCGACAAAGCCATTCATCAGGCAAAAATGGGAGATAAAGACAAATCGGATGCTTTGAGGAACCTTTCCATGATTTCGCAGGAGATGGAAAAGGGATATACTCCCAACCGTTTCTTTGATGATGTAATACAGCATGAACGGGATACTTCCTATCGATACGGTGGAAAAACCGTCATGGGAGACGCTAAAAGCCCGAAGAAAAATGCCGTCAGTTGAGACTTTGGGATTGACTTAGAACCTCCTGATCCCAAAACGGTCAAATGCCTGCCTTTTACACAACCACATAGAAAATAACACTGCAATCAGCGACGAAGCAAAGATCGTGATCATCAACATGATCTGGTATTTAATGGCTGTACCCGGACTACTGCCTCCGAGGATCTGTCCCGTCATAGCGCCGGGCAAAGAAATCAATCCCATCACAGCCATAGAAGCAATGGTAGGGTTGAAAGATTTAACGATGGCCTCCCGGATAAACGGCGCCAATGCTTCATTGTGGGTAGCGCCGTTGCCCAGCATGTAAAAGTAATACTGTCGTTCGCGTTCGATACTTCCGAAAAATGAATTCAGGGCCAGCACATTGGCCGACAACATATTTCCGAGGATCATCCCGCTGACCGGAATAAAGTAACGGGCTTCGAAGACATGCTCCAGCTGTACCACTACGCCCATGAAATAGGTATCGATCACAGCAATGGAACAAAGCAGAGAGACACAGATGGATGGGAAAAGCTGTTTCAGAGGCAACCGGGTACGTTTCAGAATAGTGAACGAGGCCACGGAAATCATTACCAACACCCACAATACATTTACCCACCAAAGGTTCCATTGGAACAGGTATTCAAGATAAAAGCCGACCAGAAACAACTGAAGGGTCATTCTTCCGGCAGCCACCAGGGTATCCTTAACCAGCCCCGTACGGAAATAATACAGGAAATAGACCGGAACCAGCAACAGCAAAAACCCGAAAATAAAACCGGTATAACTGATATCGATCGTACTATTCATCGCCTCCGATTTTTATCTGTTGGTCAAAAGAGCGGATGAACCGTTCATCATGAGAAACTGCCAGAATTGTAGTATGTTCCATCCGCCGGAAAAAAGTGATCACTTTATCAATGGATGCCGAATCCAGCGCAGAGGTCGGCTCATCGAGCAGGATCACCGGTTTGTCCAGCAAAGCAGCAATAAGTAGCATGATGCGTTGCTGCTCTCCACCGGATATCTCACTTATCCGTTTATCATAGTGGGCACTGTCCAGTCCGAGCTGTTCAAAATAATCCAATACCTGATCCTTTTCCGGTTTTTGTTCCTTATTGGCTTTGAACAGAAAAGGAGCATCGATCAGTTCTTTTACATAGGTGAACGGCAGTGCCGCTTCCTGGGGTACCCAGGCGATCTTTTCACGAATCGCATCGACATGACTTTCATTGACAGTCAGACCATTCACCGAAACCGTGCCCGAATCAGGCCTGGTAAAACCCGGGAGCATCATCAACAGGGAACTTTTTCCGCTTCCCGACGGGCCATAAAAAACGACTTTCCGGCTTCGGGGAACCTCCAGTGAAAAATCCTGCAGTAAGGCCCGATGATCGTAAATAATAGAAACACTGTGGTAGATGATCATCATTCAATTTTTACCCAAAGG
>JAISOY010000081.1 GCA_031275285.1 Bacteroidales bacterium
GGCGGAAGTTTTCTGGTAGGTGGCTGCCGGGACATACCACGTATTATTCCATGCACTCACGCCTGATTCTACAGTAACACCGGTAAGATGATCGGTAGCCATAGTCCTGGATATACCCAGCAGTCCCTTTCCCTGCAGGTGTACTTTTAATCCCCCGTAGGTATAGGAAGTCTGGCCGGTTCCACCGATGCCGTCCGGTGTGGTTACCGTCTTCACTGCCGTGAGCGCCGGTTGTATATCCATGACAGGGAAAGCTCCGTCTGTACCTTTGGTATAAAGGCGGTCATCGGTAAAACTGCCGTATTCAATGCTTGTCTGGTTACCCATGCCGTCGGTAACGGAGGTGAGCAGCCCGCTATGCAGCTGCAGCCCGTTACGCTGGTAGGTGCGCCATTGCCTGCTGCTTGATCCGTTGAAGCAGTTGTAGCCATAATTGGCTATTTCCGGACGTCCGTCGCCGTTGAAATCGCCTGCAATGAAGAGTTGATTGTCGGCATTGTCTTCAAATGAGGATGTTGCTGTATTGAAATCGTTTAATGCAGCGCCCGTGGAGCGGAGCCAGTAGGTCTTGACTTCACGGAAGTTCCCCCATGATCCTTCCCGGTCATAAATACCCTTGGTGACCACCACGTCGGATCTGCTGTCAAAATCAAGGTCTATCACCAGGCAGTTAAACCGCAGGTTGTCTTTTGTCGTAAAGTCATGGTCATGCATGCCGGGCAGGGTGGCGGCTAATTGCGGGGAAAAGGTGCCGTTGCCCTGGTTCAGCATAAAATACCAGTCGGGGTCGTCCGTATTGTTTAAAATCAGATCAGGTAAACCATCCCCGTTGAAATCGCCCAACTGTAATATCGAATACTTGTTGGCCGTGTATGATGAGGTGGCTTTCCGGGAATCACTGAAGGGTGTTTGGCCACCCTGGTTAAAATACAGGGTATGTCCCCCAGAATAAAACACCAGCAGGTCATTCATGCCATCGCCGTTAAAATCGGCCAGGAATAATCTTTCCGGTGTTGACGGAAGTGGAAGGCTGATCTCTTCCCATGCATACTTGGGGGAGTTATAATCATTGAATAATATGACCCGTCCGATCCTTCCCGGGTATACACCATTCTCGTGGCCTTTTTCGAGATACACGATGGCGTCTTTGCCTTTCCCGTCGATATCCCCGGTAGTATAGGCGGGCATCTCATTGCTCCGCTGGAGATCCGCGAGGTAGTCGGGATGCGGGCTGGTGATATTCACGGGACTGTCAAGCCCGTACAGGTAAAACAGTACATGCTCGTTGGTACGATACGGCGCCAGAAGGTATTGCCTGCCGTCCCCCAGGGCATTGAAGGATAATTGTCCCTCCAGCCCCTGCCTGTGCTTTATCTTACTTATTTTCATATTCTCCGGCAGGTACTTGGGAGCGGTGGCCACATATTTGTAGGTCCCGTTGTCCTGCCTGGTGGCTATAAAATGTTGTGATAATGTTTTGATATAAGTACGATTGTATTCCTCGTACTGGTAATTAACGGTAATGCCTATAATATCGCTGATCCCGTCGCCGTTCAGGTCGGCAGTGGTATAATACTGCTTGTCCAGGTCGGTCAGGGAACCTTCCAGTGTAAGCGGACTTGCCGTATGGCTATTGCTTGTCCCGTAGTAACCCCAGTCCAGGGTAACCGGCTTCAGTGCTTCTCCCTGGCCGTTCTTTTCGGTCACCGATACTAGCCGCGAGAAATGGTCGGTATTGGCATATTCCAGCGTATATTCACGGAATGTATCATTTCCTGTCCGGCAGGTGACCTTCTCCAGCCGTTGCAGCATCTTTCCCGGGATGCCGTCAAAAATAAAGGGCGCCTGGTCGGTACGGCCCTGGTAACTCATCGATACCATATTGTAGAACGATGAGCTAACATGCTTGTTCTTGCCGTAAATCACAGATGCCAGGTAGGTAAAATGCTCATACCTCGAATAATAATAGTTCATATAATTGCCGGAAGGATCCTCTACATAATCCAGGTACCATGCGTTTACCTTGGTGACCGTATTTGATGGGTTCGATGTATCGTAATAAACATGCCGTCCATCGCTGTTGCTCACCCCACCGTAATAATATTTCATGCCGTCTTTGGTGACCACCTCGAACCAGGTATTGGCAGCACTGCCGTGTACGGTTATTTTAGTGAACGGGTCGGCTTCCGTATGGTATATGGCTCCGTCCTGTCCTGCTGTTCCGGAGGATAGGACCAGCCGCTGCCCATCCAGGGCATACCCGTCGTCGGCAAGATAGGTTAACCCCTTAGTCGTTTGATCATAATATTCGCTTTTAGGAACGCGGGTGATGGCCGAAGTTCCTAAAAGCGAACATCCCCATCCTGCGACGCCGTTGCCGGCCTGGCTGTTATAGACGATGGCCAGGGAGGGCTGTAACCCGTTGACCCCCGGTGGTATCGCTATAGGAATGCTATAGGTGGCCGCACCCGTGGCGCTTACATCGAAAGTGCCTGGTGTGATGCCTACGGCAGAGTTATCTGTGGTATTATTCCCGGTAACCGGCGGGTTACCCGGATAACCCAGGTCGTCGGAATATGCCGGCAGCGATCCCTGTATGTAGGTTCTTATGCTTCCTTCCTGGCTCTGTCCTTCCGATACCACGTAATAGGTTCCCGCGTTCAGGGTTCTCTTGATACAGGCATGCAAGGGAGAAGGACACATGCCTTCGCCGGCATAATCATCATTATACATGATCACATCCCCGTTGGCATCCAGTAAATGCATGTAGGTGTTATCCAGGCCCGACCCGCAATGGGAAACGGTGATATCCATCCTTTGGCTGATACTGAATTTATAGAATATATCATTGGTAGACCGGCCGGTATAGGTATTGGTAAAATGTCCGGTATTTTGCGTATTGGCATATTGGAAGGCCCTGTTGTATTCGCCTGCATTAATGGGACGGTCCATATCATTACCCCAGGCAGATCCCTGTACGGTGGTTGTAAGCTCCCCATCGTCATCCTGTGTCATCTTGGATAATACCCAGTAGGTGCCCGCAGGCAGGTTTTCCACCAACAACCGAGCATGTTTAGGCGACGGACATCCGTCTTCGCCCGAACTGTCATCATTGGAATACATAATCGCTCCTTCATTATTCAACAGTGCCACATAGGTGTCGTATACACTGGAAGCGCAATGATTGAGCAGTATATCCATGGTCCGGTCAATGGTAAAACGGTAGAATACATCCACGCCTTCCACCCAGGGGAAATCGTTCTTATAGTCGGCAGGTACCCGCGTATCTGAATACTGGAAACTGTCATGGAAGGAGCCGATATCGATGGCCGATTCGAAGTCATCACCTTCTGACGGTGCCTGGCAACTCCCGGTCATCCTCGACTCGTAACCATATGCGCCCATATCGCTGCATGACCCGCCTTTACCCGGCGGGAAACTGTAATCGTAAAAATCAGGAAAACCGGCATCAATGCAGGGCGAATTATCCGCCAGTTGATAGCGCCTGATGAAATCCTGCAGGTCGAAAAGCGGATCGAGGTCAATAACCCCGTCGCCAAAATATATCATGCTATGCGGAAGATCATTTTTTCTATATATGTTACTGTAGGTAACTGTAGCAGAAGACCCGCCGATATAGGAAACGGACATTTCAGCGCTTATTTCCGGGTTGTACATAATAGTGTTCATCACATATATATCGCTGTGGCCGGTACCCCATTTGACAGAGAGGGCAGATCCGCCCTGATTATCGGCAATGGTGACATTGCAGATGTCGGTAAAACCGCTGACAGTGGGGTGATGGACAATCACGGGCTCGCTTCCTGCATTATTTTCATACAGCAATGAATTACACAGCGTGTATATGTAGTTCTGCCCCCCGGCATATATCGTGGGACAGAAATTCTGGGTCATTACCAGGTGCGACAGGAAAGGGAAGGCATTATCGATATAGATGGCATTACAGCCATTGATAAACTTCATCCCGTGCAGCTCGGGCGAACAGTTCGAAAGGTAGGCCCCCGTATTATCGCTTGCGTCGATGATTACCGAGTGCGGGCATGCCAGGTTTCCTACCAGGTAGATATTTTTACCTGTGATGTTGAAACAATTATAATTCCCGTCGGCGATCTTGATGGCATCTCCGTTGGAGGCCATATCTGTTGCCCGCTGTATGTCCCGGAACGGAGCCTGTTTGGTTCCCGGGTTGTTGTCATTGCCATCGGGCGAAACATACCACTGGTAAGTGTCGGGAATATTCAGGTAATTACCCGCATGATTCCACCCGTTAGTAGTGTTGACAGTGGTAGTAGCAGCTGCCAGAAACCCGTCCTGCAGCTCGGCAGGTACAGCTACACGGCTCTTGGTGCCTTCCGGTATGGTGATCTTATTCTTTGTTGTTACCGGCTCCCGTAACGCCCGCAATAGTTGTTTGGCCAGCATGGTGTCGCACCCCACGCCGGTCATCCCGGAGATATAGCGGCTTAACGCCTGCTTATACGGATCGTTGGCCGTACTTTGTTTTTGTCCGTATCCGTTTATCAGGCACAGGAACAACAGTAGTATAATTGTATAACCGTAAAATGTCCGGGGTAAAATTATCTTCATACGTAAAATAATTGAGAATGGAGAATGGAGAATGAATTATTTCCATTTGTAATGAGAGTATCCCGAAAAACGGGAATATTTATTCTTTCACGATTTTCCAGACACTAACTTCTTCGCCGAGGATGATCCGCAGGATGTATATCCCGGCCGGAAACGAAGAGATATCCATAAGGTTCGTAGCTGTAATACCTGTTTGTTGCTTTAATATATTTCCGGTTGCAGCGTGTAATATGAACAGGGACTTTTCCGGGATCGTGCCTCCGGTAATATCTACCCGGAGTTTCCCCTTAGTCGGGTTGGGATAAATTGTTACTTTCCGTTCTTTCAAGGCTTCTTCGGATGGAACAACGGAGGATTCACCGAAAACAGCTTCGGAAATATCCCATTCGGATTCCGGTATATCTTTCCTGGCAGATTTCAGGCTATTACGGGAGGTCAGGTTACTTACAGAGATCAACTCCTTGTTTTTCCGGTTGCCGGAAGCATCATAACGGTACTTTACCTGTTGGGCGTTTACCTGATACCCCAAAAGCATTACCGGTAAAAGTAAAAGGTATTGCCGGAAACGGTGGTTTTTCATACTCTTATGTTTTTAGTATCAGTTTTTTCAAAATGTAAATTATTGTTGCAATATAAGGTGTAAATGATAATTGTATCACACTGGCTAGGAAAAATATAGTAAAAAATTATCAAAAATAATAATTGTTACTGATAGTCAAATATTTGCATATTATAAAATATAGTTGAAATTTATTGAAAATATCGCTTAAGATACTGGAAAAGCGTTTCACGGCCAAGTCAAATCACTTTAAATCGCATATAAACCAATACTTGCTTTTAGAATGCATTTATGAATATGTTAAATGTATCTTATATTTGATTTTACCCCTCTACTTTGGTATGAAGCCATTTTGCACTAATTGGAATCTGATATGATTAGTATTTGATATGAGCTCGGAAATCCCTTAGAGGGGGTTTTGTAGAAATTGTTGGCGAGACCCCAAGTAGGACATTCCCCGAATATACGCCTTCTTCATCCTGTCGGATCTTGATTCGTCGAATCACTATATTTAACGGATTGATCAATTCAACATACACATACCGACTCATTAAAGCCGGCCCATGTAAAGCCGCATCTAACAGGTGTGCCCGGAACCAGATCTTTTCTCTTGAAATATAATAGGGTTTATCAGTATGTATATAAATCTTCTCCTGTAGAAATGACATCAACTGTCTACGGAACAGTGCAGATGTGCTGTCAAGGATAGATTGTCCGGACATAAAAAACGGAAACTCTACCTCCCAAAAAAAATAGGAGTCTTTTCATTTATATAGATAGCTTATCAGATTATTTATCGTTTGTTAAGATTTTACTTTCCTGACGGATAATTTTCCCGTCATCGGTAATCCCTTCCATGATCACCGTATAGGTGGTCTTGGCATCGGCTGTATAGAAGTAGAATGAAGCCACTCCGATACTGTCTGTCTGTACATTGGGTTGCCAGTGGATGGTGGTTCTCAGGTCGGGTTCCGGTGCACTTCTGGCTGCCGGGGTATCATACTTAGGAGCATAAAATTCAACCGGGGATTGGTATCCCAGTGGCATATACGACTTGATATTGAACTGTTTCCTGTCATCGACATATGCGCCACGTTTGGTAAAAATAACAATAACCCCACCATTACCTTCCGGACCGAAAACAGTGGTATTATGTCCGGGTTTCAATAAGTCGATCTGGGCAATATTACTGGGATCAAGCATATCTAAAACAGTAGGGTCTTTGCCCCATCTATCTCCGTCAACAACGATTAACGGAGCACCTCCCCGTAATATTTCTATCTTTCCGTTTCCTGTTACCCAGATACCAGGAATCCTCTGTATCAGTGAAAACATACTTGAAGCAGGCATTTTGTTGATCATGTCTTCTGTCATCGAATAGTCAGCCCACTGGTAATAATCGGATTTTTGTGTAATTTTTGGAGCAACAATTTTCACTTCCTTTATATATATCGATCTCATACCATTTTCAGCAATATACATTTCTTCGGCTTTATTAGCATATTTTTCAAACACCTCTCTGGATATCTTTTCATTTATAGGCGGTATAAGAAGCGTCCTGTCCGGAAATGTTTCTTCATTCACAGATACCTCGAAGCGTTTTGTCTTTGCTTTACGGTCAGCCTGTACGATAATGCGGGTACTGTCACGTAATTCACAATTGTGCAGATAGAAACGACCATCTTTATCAGTGATTGTCTGATCAATGCAAAATGCTCTATGGGTTGTGCTGTCACTCATAGCCATCATAGAGACTCCGATTCCTTCTGCCGGTTTTCCCCATAGAAGACTTTTCACCGTGCCGGATATTTCAGGTCCGACTTCTAAAGGAAAGGATGGCTTTGCCACATCACCTTTCATGATACGGCCAATATTATAACGCCTCCATCCCTGGGTAAGCATTAACAGGTCCAGCGCATCTACGGAAGAAGGATTTTCCCGGAAATAGAATCCGGGATCTTCAATATTTCCTCTGAGATCTGATGTCAATAACAGGTTTGTAAGAATATTAGACGTCGAATCTGTAATTACCTCATTGTCATCGGTTACTGATACCGAAAAACTGCCCGACAGGGGATTACCTTCCTGATCATCAAATGTAACGGTATTTTTAACCAATGATCGTTTACCATATTTTTCCCGATCAGTCTGGTAATGTACAACAGCCTGATCGTCATTATTCACAAATACCAATCGCTCGCTGACTGGTTGCTTCTGTTTGTCCAGAAGGAGAAGATGAAGTACACCCGAAGGAAAAAATTGCTTTGGAAAAGCCAGCCATTCTTTTGAAAAATCCCACGATTCGGCATAATACACCATACCCCGGACATGTGCAAGGAGGTAAAAAGGTTCTTGAGTCTGATTACCGGGTTGATGTAACGTAACATATAATTTATCCCGATTCCAGTTACATCCTAATGAATATCCCGATTCAAACGTCGCCGGCAATTCAAAACGCTTTTCTACCCCAATACTGTTCCTGCATATGGCGTGGTAGGTTTTTCCTTTTACCGACTGGAATATGAATGAACCGGTTCCACGATAGCTGCTTATCATATCACCCATATTATTTCCATCCTGGTCATAGATATGTCCTGTAATATCTTCCGGATTCCCATCCGGTTTCAATGCTTTAAAAGCTACCTTGGCCATGGTTCCTGATATTATCTGTCCACCTTCCGGAAAAAAAGAGACATCAAAATCACTACCGGATAAAGGGATAGGGATATATTTGCGGTATATACCATTATCCCTGGTAACCTCTATAAGCATGATTCTTTGTTTGGCTCCCGGAGGCACATCAAATGTTACATTTGCAATTCCGTCATTGCCCGTTTTCAGAGTCATCTCTTTCCCATTGTTGATCCGCATTTTTACACTTTCGATAATTATGGGATCCAAAAGGTTAATTCCTTTGGTTCTTATCTCTGCTTGTACCTTTCCTTTCGCTTCATATTCGAATCTTGCCTGAATATCGACCAGACGGCTCTGTGGGTCCCCAATAAAGATATTTTTGATAAAGAAATAATCTTCATCCAGATTACGCATGAAATTGGTATAAGCACGTAAGGTATAATTACCTTCCGGAAGGTCATCCGGAAGGACTATATTTCCAGAATATACTCCTTTTTCATCCTGCCGTATCTTGACCCGATTGATTATTATATCCAACGGATTGATCAGCTCAACATAGATATACCAACTCGCAAAATCAAGCTTATGAGAAACCGCATCTACCAAATGAGCACGGAACCATATTCTTTCTCCTGAGATATAATAGGGTTTATCGGTGTGTACATGGATCTTCTCCTGAGGAAAGACGACCAGCTGTTTATTGAATTGTGCAGATGCACTATCCAGAATGGACTGGCCGGCTGCAATGGCCGAAAGTCCTGTCAGGAAAAGGAAGAGAAGTTTTTTCATCCGGATGTATTTTGTTTAATAATAATCTCCCAATATATGAAAAAAATAAAAACAAAAAGCAAATGGAAACATTTATTTTTATTTAAACAAAAATCCACCCACCAGAAGTAAATATATATTTCAAAAGGTGCATTCTTATTATTGATAATCAATGTAATATTTCAAATTTAATAACCGAATGTATTAATATGGATAGGGTAGGGGTAGAAATCTTTAAATCAACAAATTAACTCAAAATATAATAATAATATTGTATATTATAAATTCTTATGGGAAAAAGAGAAATAAACTAAAAATAAATTCTTTGTAATCAGACAATAAATATACCATCAAAAAAAGTATAAAAACTTATATACTGGGGAGATTTCTGTGTATAAGTAAAGTGATGTAGTAATAAGAATTTACGTTAAGGGAAAATGAAACACGCAGAAGATAAATAATTATGATTTACTTTTCGTTCATTTGAAATTACGATTATATAAATGTCGCATAATTTATATTATGTTAAATAATATTTGGAAAAATAAATGGGGAGTTTTTAACTTCCCCACTTACTCTTTTAAGATTACAATGCTTCCAGTTTTTTTACGGTATCATTATATTTAGCTTCCATTTCCGGATGTTTGATCCTGAGCCGGAAATACATACTTTTAAGAGTTTCTAATGCATCCTTATTGGTTGGCATCAATTCAAGGGCTTTTTCCATCGGAGGAATAGCTTTTTCAAATTCTAATTCCGCCAGGTTTTTAAGTTCTTCATATTCTTTAAAAGTCTTATTGGGTGCATTACCTTCTTCAAGATACTTTGCTGCTTTGTTATAATATGCTACACTTTTGTTATAATAAGCATCAAAATAGTCCGGTTTAAGGGTAATGACCTTGTCATAAACTTCAACTGCTTTGTCGGTATCTCCCATTCTTTCCAGTAAAGTACCTTCTACAAAGAGCAACATAGTATTATTTGGATCATCTTTTTGTGCTTTTTTCAAGTAATCCATGGCTTTTTCACTTTCTTCACGGTTGAGGTAATAGTTAATCATCCGGTACAGTAGCTGCATATTCTCGGGATAAATTTCCAGTCCTTTCTGAACATATGATAATGCTTTAGCTGTGTCTCCACTTGCGTTTAAAGTAGCTACATACATCATATCATACATCGATCCTTCCATTCCTTCCGGTTCAAAACCCAAAGGAATAGCTTTTTCTAATGCTTCTTCTGTTTCTTTCCATATATTGCCGCCTTGCCTTTCATTATAGTGATAAGCAGCATAACCGGCATAATAATAATACAATGTATCTATTTTTCCCAAGTAACCATTCAAACGTATCTTCAATTGCGATGATTCATAGACATCCCGGAAACGTTCTAAAGTCAATTCATTGGCAATTTTACCTTCGAGATCATTGTTAATGAGTACATAAGCTTCATTAATTTTTTTAGTCAGTTTGCCTTTTTCATCCAGTGATTTGGCCTTTTCATAAGCATCTATGGCCTTTTCTAATGGTTTTTCCACTATTGGTTGCGTTTCGTCCCATGCGAAAAATACTCCATTCTTATAAATCAACTTGATCCGGCTGAATTCATGAGTCTCGACAGGAACTCCATTTTCCTGGGTTTTTAATACTTGAGGTTCTTCCCCTAAAAATAACATCTTCTCATCATCAGGCTTTCCAATTTGTCTGGCAAAGTCTACATTCAATCCGTATGCTTCATGAAAAAGTTTGCCCCTGCTCATCCAAGTATTAGGATTGATACTTTTTTTAGCATCCTGGATAGCAGCATCGCTTTTTTCAATATTACTTTTTATTGATTTTGCTTTACTTTCATTTTGTGCTGAAGCCTGAAACCCAAAAAGCAAAGCCAATGTCATTAATAAAAATGCTCTTTTCATTTCCTATGGTATTTTATGTTATGTTTTTATATGGGTTAATTTACATATTATACAAATATAAGGTATAAATTTACATCAATACAATAATATATGTCATAAAATTAGAAAAATGTCAATTATTTTTCTGACAGAAATATGATTGATATCAACTTTCGCTGGTTTCATTGGAAGTGGCTGAATCAGGATTATCCGTTCCGGCCGTATTATCAAGTTCTTCTTCATCTGTACGGGGAACCTGAGTCACAGAAGCAATGGTATCATTTCCTCTCAGATTGATCAGCTTAACACCTTGTGTCGCACGGCCGGCAATACGAATATCCGATACATGCATCCGGATGGTAAGACCTGATTTATTAATGATCATTAAATCCTCGTCATCTCCGGCATCCTTGATAGCAATGAGATTACCCGTCTTTTCTGTAATATTGATGGTTTTGACTCCCTTTCCGCCTCTATTTGTAATACGGTAATCTTCTATATCAGAACGTTTTCCATATCCTTTTTCTGAGACTACCAATATTTGTCGTTCTATATTCCCTTGTTCAATACAAACCATACCAATTACCCGGTCATCCTTCATTGTTTCCGATAAGGTGATTCCACGGACACCGGATGCTGTTCGTCCCATATCGCGGACCTTTTCTTCAGGGAATCTTACTGCACGACCTGACAATAATGCCAGCAATATATCACATTTTCCATTGGTCAATTTGGCTTCGATCAAGCTGTCGCCTTCCCTGATGGTAATAGCATTGATGCCGTTTTGGCGTGGACGGGAGTATGCTTCAAGAGATGTCTTTTTAACAACCCCATTATGCGAACACATCACAATATAATGATTTTTAATGTATTCTTCTTCCGCAAGTGTCTTGACATTAATGTATGCCCTTACCTGGTCATCACTATCAATATTGATGATATTCTGGATGGCACGTCCCTGGGATGTCTTATTACCTTCAGGTAATTCATACACTTTTACCCAGAAACATCTTCCTTTCTCTGTAAAAAGCAGCAAAGTATTATGCATGGATGCATGAAAAAGATGTTCAAGGAAATCCTCATCCCTGCGGGTAGTACTTCCTTTCGACCCCACTCCTCCCCTGCTCTGGGTTCTGAATTCAGTCAAAGGAGTCCGTTTGATATATCCCAGATGAGATATGGTAATTACCATATCATCATCAGCATAAAAATCTTCCGGATTGAATTCTTCGGCATTGGGTTTGATTTCAGTACGACGTTCATCACCATATTTTTGTTTAATAATGAGTAATTCATCCTTAATGATGCCCATTCTCAAATCTTCACTAGCAAGTACGTCGTTATAGTAACTAACCATCTTGGTCAACTCGTCATGTTCAGCCTGTAACTTATCGCGTTCCAGTCCGGTTAAAGCCCTCAGGCGCATGTCAACAATGGCTTGGGATTGTATTTCACTTAAGTTGAAGCGCTCCATCAATCCTTTTATAGCATCGGCCGGGCTGGCTGATGAACGGATAATTTTGATCACTTCATCAATGTTATCCTGGGCAATCAATAAACCATCAAGAATATGAAGGCGTTCGAGTGCTTTTTTCAAATCAAATTCTGTCCTCCTGATCACTACTTCATGGCGGTGCTTTACATAATGGAGAATCAGATCCTTCAGGTTAAGCTGTCGGGGACGTCCATCTACCAGCGCTATATTATTAATACTAAAGGAAGATTGAAGTGGAGTTTGTTTATATAAGTTATTGAGTACCACATTGGAATTTGCGTCCTTTTTAAGTTTTACTACAATACGCATTCCGTCCCGGTCCGATTCATCATTGATGTATGATATACCTTCCAGTTTTTTATCATTGACCAATTCTGCAATCCGTTCAATAAGTGAAGCCTTATTCAATTGATAAGGTATTTCATTAAAAACAATCACTTCTCTACCGCTTGACTGGATTTCGATTTCAGAACGAGCGCGGATCACCACACGTCCACGTCCGGTTTCATAAGCATCTTTGATACCCTGTATTCCATGAATGATCGCTCCGGTAGGAAAATCAGGACCTTTGATGTATTGCATCAAGCCGTCTATGGTTATATCATTGTTGTCGATATATGCAATGATGCCGTCTATGGTTTCCGAAAGATTATGAGGCGCCATGTTGGTAGCCATCCCCACAGCGATACCTGATGAACCGTTGACAATCAGATTTGGAAATCCACTTGGCATGACCTTGGGTTCCTCCAGTGTATCATCGAAATTAAGCTGGAAATCGACAGTATTCTTTTCAATGTCTGCCATCATCTCTTCAGCCATTTTCTTCATACGGGCTTCCGTATATCGCATGGCTGCAGCCGAATCTCCATCCATTGAGCCGAAGTTTCCTTGCCCGTCAACTAACGGATAGCGCATTGACCAGGTCTGGGCCATACGGACCATTGCCTCGTATACCGAACTATCGCCATGAGGGTGATACTTACCAAGTACCTCTCCTACTATCCTCGCCGATTTTTTATGCGGTTTATTAGATAAAATCCCCAATTCTGACATTCCGTACAATACCCTCCGGTGAACGGG
The DNA here is from genome assembly GCA_031275285.1 of Bacteroidales bacterium. Taxonomy (NCBI): domain Bacteria; kingdom Pseudomonadati; phylum Bacteroidota; class Bacteroidia; order Bacteroidales; species Bacteroidales bacterium. Next base: position 13,036 of record JAISOY010000081.1, read on the forward strand.
CTTCAGCCCATCCCGGATATCAGGCAATGCTCTTGATACAATAACCGACATAGAATAATCTATGTAGGATGATTTCATTTCTTCCTCAATATTGACGGAAATAATTTTCTCCTCTTCTTGCATTTTATTATTTATATGATCACTAATTATTTACTTTTTCAAAAAGATCGACTAAGATAATACTTTTTAACGAATTAGAAGACTTAGAAAGAGATGAGTTATCAACATTATATTGTTAATTTTCCAGCGGAAAGCAGATGTAGTTTTAAGCTTTTTTGCTCTTTTAAGAATAAACCGTATCAACAGGATTTTATAGAAAATGGGGAGAATAAAAAAAGCAAGCGCCTTTACCTTAATCGACTTATTATTAACATCTTGAATTGATGGTGATGTGATGTTCAAATATTTATTACAGGTGTAATACTCAAGGTCATAAAATTAGAAAATGTATTCAATGGTTCTGTCATCAAAGAGTTCCGCTACCATGCTGCTGATGATGTTTCTGAAAAAAGTGAGATTGCTTTTGATACAGGTATCAGCGAAATAGCACTCAATGGTTTTCTGAATGATATTCAATCGGGGAAAGCATTGGAAATTAGAAATCTCAGGGATAACTAATGTATATTCCAGCAATAAGGAACTGGGAACACTTATAATAGTTCGGAAGCTTATGCTCGGATTGATATGAAAGAAACCTTAAACTGATATTGGGTATTAATGATCTAAATTTACAATACCTTCTTCCAGGATAGTTAATTTTTCAGCATTATTTTCGGTTACAACAAAAGTATTTTCAATACCAACAGCTCCTACTCCTTCTATTACAAATTTAGGTTCAACAGCCAATACCATTCCTGGTTCCAATACCGTTTTCGAACGAACACCTAACACCGGTTGTTCATTGATCTCAATTCCAACACCATGTCCGACAAACTTGGCTTGTTGCCTGGTTCCCATGAAACAATCGCTTAAACCGCTTTTATCCGCCATTTCCAAGGACTTTTGATAAATATCTTCACAGATGGTTCCCGGAACAGCCATCCGGGCGATTTCATCCTGGATATCCAAAGCAACCTGATGCGCTTTGTAAGCTTTTTCGGGAAGCCGGCCAATTGAATAAGTACGTGTCATATCGGTCATATAACCGGTAAAATTACCGCCCATATCTACCATAACACTTGTACCCTGCCTGAGCGGAGTATTATCAGCACCCACCGGTATGGAAGGATGAAGCCCTTTCCCACCTAATCCAAAGTCGTACGGAGATGGTGCTGCTGCATTGTCGCCAGCAAGTATACTCCCCATGAATATTTCCATACTTTGTCCGAAAACCCTGAAAATTCCATAGCTTCCGGCATGTCTCATTTCCCGTTCTATTTCAATGGATAGTTCCAGATCCGTCATTCCATCGCGATACAGCTGAGGAATTTTCCTATAGACCTGTGCGTGTATCCTGCCTGATTTCCGGATCAAATCCACTTCAGCGTCTGTTTTTATACTGCGGGCCCTTTGGATAGCCGGTGTTCCATTGATTACTTCTGTAGAAGAAAAAATAGCTGCATACCTTAACCATTCATTATGTGACATGGTATCTCCTTCCAGCATGATTTTCTCCGGTGGAAAAATACCTTGTCTTTCCAGTATATCTTTAATTTCTTCGGGTTTACGCACATAAACGATATGATCCCCCGATAATCCGACAGGACGTTTTACAAATAATACCGGATCATGATCTAAAGGAATATATAAATACCCCATTAATACTTGTCCGGTAGTATAAAATAAATTAACATTTGATGTAATCAGACAGGCATCTGCACCTGTTTTCTGCATTTCTTCCCGTATTTTACGGATATGAATCTGTTGTTCTGTCATTTTGTCGTATGTTTTATATACAAAAGCCGAAATATTTAGTATTCCGGCTTTTGTATACGATATTTATATTCAATACTTATGCTGCTTTTAGTTTTTTTGCATTTACTTTTTCAAGTTTGTCTTTGGCATAACTATAAGTGATGGTGATCTCTTTTTCTCCACTCGAAGGTACCTCATACATCACGTCAGTCATAATCGCCTCGGAGATGGAACGTAATCCGCGCGCGCCCAACTTAAATTCAATTGCTTTGTCTACAATCAGATCTAAAACATCGTCATCAAAATTAAGTTCGATTCCATCAATCTGGAATAACTTTTTATATTGTTTGATCAGTGCATTTTTAGGTTCTGTAAGTATATTACGCAGTGCTGTACGATCTAACGGATTCAAATAGGTAAGTACCGGAAGACGTCCGATAATTTCAGGAATTAAACCGAATGATTTGAGATCCTGTGGTGCGATATACTGCAACATATTATCCCGGTCAATCTGTTCTGTATTCCTTGCACTATTATATCCTACCACGCGGGTATTAAGCCTTTGGGCGATTTTGCGGTCTATTCCGTCAAAAGCGCCACCACAGATAAATAATATGTTCTTGGTATCGATTGCAATCATCTTTTGTTCCGGATGTTTTCTTCCTCCCTGAGGCGGAACATTTACAATAGATCCTTCAAGCAATTTAAGCAAACCTTGCTGAACACCCTCTCCCGAAACATCACGGGTAATGGATGGATTATCGCTTTTCCGGGCTATTTTATCCAGTTCATCAATAAAAACAATTCCTTTTTCAGCTGCATCGACGTTATAATCAGCAGATTGCAATAAACGCGTAAGGATACTTTCCACATCTTCCCCTACGTAACCAGCTTCTGTCAAAACGGTTGCATCGACAATCGTAAACGGCACATGCAACATACGGGCAATTGTGCGTGCAAGTAATGTTTTGCCGGTCCCGGTCTCTCCTACCAAAATGATGTTGGATTTTTCAATTTCCACATCATCCTCCGTCTTGTTTTTCTTCGGCTGCATGAGACGTTTATAGTGATTGTAGACTGCTACGGAAAGGTATTTTTTTGCTTCATCCTGTCCGATCACATATTGATCGAGAAATTCCTTGATTTCCACAGGATTCATCAACTTAATGTTATCCAGGTTCAGGCTTTTACCTTTCTTTTTCAACTCTTCTTCTACAATCTGTGAAGCCTGTTCAACACAGGAATCACAGATATGTCCCGAAATACCGGCAATTAAAATATTGGTATCCCGTTTGTCCCGTCCACAAAAAGAACAGCGGTCTATAACACTTCGCGAATTGCTCATCTATTTTATTTCCTCTTTTATTAAATGCAATCAGGATTTTTGCCTGATTAATACTTCATCCAGTAACCCATAATCTTTGGCTTCCTGAGCTGTCATCCAATAATCACGGTCGGAATCTTTTTCAATGGCATCAAATGATTTTCCGGTATGTTCGGATAATATGGTATATAATTCTTTTCTTAATTTAAGTATCTCTTTCAAGGTGATCTCCATATCTACGGATTGTCCCTGCATTCCTCCTGACGGCTGATGCATCATCACCCGTGAATGCCTTAACGCAGAGCGTTTTCCTTTTGCGCCGGCTGCCAGAATGACAGAAGCCATTGATGCTGCCATACCGGTACATATGGTCGCTACATCGGAAGAAATCCATTGCATGGTATCATAGATACCTAATCCTGATTGTACCACTCCTCCTGGAGAATTAAGGTAAATCTGGATATCTTTATTGGGATCACTGGAGTCCAGGAACAATAATTGTGCTTCAATGATATTGGCCACATCATCATCGATGGCTGTGCCCAAAAAGATAATACGATCCATCATTAAACGGGAAAAAACATCCATCTGTGCTACATTTAATTGCCGCTCTTCTATGATGGTAGGAGAAATATAACCGCTTGTAACGGTCTGATAACGGTGCAGGGTCATACTGTTAATGCCTGCGTGTTTTACCGCATATTTTTGAAATTCGTTAGGATTCATGATTCTTCTGTATTATTGTTTTCTTCTTTGTTTTCTTCTTTAACAGGTTCCGGAGTCATCATTTTATTGAAATCATCCAGGCTTATTTCCTGAACGGATACATCAACAAGCTGATAAATGGCATCCGATACTTTTTTATCCATGATCTGGGATATTACCTGACGTACATTACTTTCTTCCTTCAGGCTATTCATCGCATAACTGGTCAATGCGTCATCAGGGAAACTGGTGATACCATATTGCGCAAATTGCCTTCTGGTCGACTCTTTGGCAAAATCAATGATTTCCTGTTCTTCCACCTTGATCTCGTTCTGTTTGATAATGGCTTCCGATATCACGCTCCACTGCATACTTTTCAGGAAAGAAGGAAACTGTTCATTGAAGGATGCTTCGTCGATCTTTTCCTTGTTGGCATTCCATAACCATTTCCGGAGAAACTCTTCAGGAAGTGCGGGATTGATCTTTTCCAGAAAATAAGTATGAGCGTCAGCCCCAAACTTAGCCATGGTAGCTTCTTCAAAATCCTTGCCAATGTCTTCTTTGATCTTTTCTTCCAGTTCTTCTGCCGATTTGACCACTCCTTCACCAAATATTTTATCGAATAATTCCTGGTCCAATGCTGCATTTTCAAATTTTTCTATTTTGGAAACAGAAAAACGAAACATAGCATCTTTTATATCACCTACCTCTTCTTTGTCTTTTTTTCTAAGGATTGATGCGATCTCCCAATCATTCGGAAAAGTATCGGAAAGATTAAAAACAATTTCATCTCCTACTTTGGCTTTCTTAAAGGGTTTTTGATGTTCTTTATCTTTTATCAGCGAAACCATTACAGATGTATCTTCCGCGCTCAATCCTTCTTCCAGAGGTTGTTGGTTTTCGTCTAACTGGACAATATTTCCTGTTAGTTTCTCTTTCATATCTTTGATTGCATCCGTTTCAACAAACTGACCAAAACGAGAAGCATAATTTTCTATATTCTTGTCGATCAGATCTTTTTCAATGGTTATTTCGTACTTGGTGATCTTGTCTTCTTTTGAAGGCTGCTGGTCTATCACCGGCGCCAAACCCATTTCAAAGTCAAATTTGAACGAATTGCCGATTTCCCAGTCCAGTTCTTCCCCATTGGTCACGGGCATCGGATCTCCTAATACATGTAAATTTTCGTCATCAATAAATTTTTGTAATGATTCAGATACTAATTTATTGATCTCATCAACCAAAACAGGTTTGCCATACATCTTACGGATAAGCCCTTCCGGAACCTTTCCCGGTCTAAATCCCGGCATATTGGCTTTACGGCGATAATCGCGCAATACATCATTTACTTTAGACGCATAATCATCATTATTGATTTCTAACGATACGGTAAGATTCAGGTCATCTACCTGATTTTTGTTAATGTTCATTTATGTTTTACTATTATATAATAAAGGCATTATTTATCGGATGCAAAAATAATCTTAATCTCCATAATTACAAAATTACAATCAATCGTCAGGTCAACTTATATTGTACGATATTTTATCTTATCTGTTATCATATTATTCATCAAAAATTCCGGATATGAGATTTTATTCGTAAAATCACGAACTAATTATACGAGAATTTGATAAGATAATACATAAATGAAAATTAAGAGTTTGATCCTAAATTGTTTTTATGCTAAAAATAAGACGTGTAGTTGAGTACGTTATGTAGGATAAATCGTGGTTTGTTGAATAGCTGATGAATACATTTTTTACCACGTGTTTGTATGTAAAGTATTTTATCATACATTTGCCTAATGTAATTAAACAATTATTGAGCAATTTAAATTTAGAAAAGACTATGAAAAGCAACTTATTTATCTTATGTTTATTAGTGTTTTGTCATACTATATATGCCCAGGAAAAAATCAAGTTCGGGACTGTTCCCATTGAAGATTTGAAAATGAGCGTTTATACTAATGATACAACAGCGGCAGCAGTTGTCCTGTATGAAGATTGTGATCTCCGCTATCAAGTGGTGAACAGTAGCTTCAACTTAAAAACCACTTATATGGTCAGGATAAAGGTATTGAAACCGGGAGGTCTGGATTGGGCAGATATATCCATTCCTTTTTATTCCAGCCAAAGCGGTGGTAGAAGTGAAAGGATTACTGGTATTGCCGGCTTCACTTATAATATGGAAGATGGGAAAACAGAAAAAATAAAATTATCAAAGGATTATATATTTGAAGAAAAAACTTCTGAGAATTACCGAAGAATGAAAATCGCTTTCCAAAATGTAAAGGTAGGTTCAATATTTGAGCTTAAATATGAAAAACACTCTCCAATATATGGTTATATTGACGACTATATCTTTCAACGCTCTATACCTGTACGATATAGTAAATATACTGTAAGTATTCCAGAATATTTCAATTACAAGAACCGTGAATCCGGGTATGAAAAAATAACAAGTACCGTTAAACCATCAAATACTGTTTTAATCTTTCCTGAAGGTACCTTAAGGTGTAATAGTACGGAAACCACCCATATAGCGAACAACCTTCCCGCACTAAAAGAGGATAACTATGTATGGAACAAAAATGATTATATATCCAAAATAACATATGATATCACAGGGGTTGTCGTTCCGGGTGTTATTCATGAAAATTTTTCAACTAACTGGCAAAATATAGACGCAACCTTAATGGATGACCAAAGTTTTGGTCGTCAGTTGAAGTTATCTAATTTAATGAAAGACGAATTATCTTCTGCCATAAAAGACATAACATCCCCGAAAGAAAAGATAGAAGCCATTTTACATTTGGTAAAGCAAAAAATTCAGTGGAATGATAACAATGTTCTTTATATTGATAATGTTAAAAAAGCGATTAAAGATGGTGTTGGAAGCAGTGCAGAAATGAATGCCGCATTACTTTCTCTTTTACGTGATGCCGGATTTAACGCATATCCTGTAGTATTAAGCTTGAGAAACCGCGGACGTATTTTTTCAATGTATCCCTCCCTTAAATCATTGAATTATTTCATTGTCGGAGTTGATATTGATGGGGAAAAATCCTACCTTGATGCATCTTATAAATATGGGGGCATTGACTTGGTTTCTCCTGACTGCATGGTTCAGGAAGCCAGATGCATTTATTTTGACAGGCCCGGAAATTGGGTGGACATCCACGAAATAGGAAGAAATATAGTTGTAACTACAATACAAGTAGCCTTTAATGAAGAAGGAAAATTGTCGGGCACCATGGAACAGAAAATGAATGGGATACCTTGTGCTATTTATAGGTATAGAGTTGATAAACAAAAAAGTGTAGAGGATTATATACAGGAGATTGAAAACAAAAGAAATATTACAGTTTCCGACCTTCAACAAGGTGAACCAAAGGGTGTTGATGTAACGGAAACATATACATTTGAAATTAATGATATCACTTTAGGGGGAGATTATATATACATCAATTCGCTCATTTTTCCGGAAATGAAAGAGAACCCGTTTAAAGAAGAAACGCGAAAGCTCCCTGTTGAATATCCATATCCATTTGACAGTTACATTATAGTAAAATTCACTATACCTGAAGGATATGCCATTGAAGAACTACCCTCCAATGAAAGAATTTTTTTTGATGAGAAAAAATCCATAACATATACTTATTTGGGTCAAAAAATAGAAAATCAAATAAATGCAACTCAACGTTTTAATATGAAGCGAACCTTATACTCTTCATTGGAATATGAAGTACTTCGTGATTTTTGGACGAAAGTATCCAGCAAAAATAATGAACAACTGATATTAAAGAAAAACCCCCAATAGCCATGAAGCATATCCTGTGTTTTTGGATGATATTATCTTCGTTGGCTGTTTCTGCACAGGAATATCCAATTTCATCCATCAGTGATTCGTTACGAAAGAATGCTGATGCCGTTGTGCGCTATAAAGAAAACTTTTTCATTCAAAATGACTTAAATAATGGAACATATAAAGTAACTGAAGTAGTTACTGTTTTAGCAGAAGATGGTAAAGAATACGGACATGTGGTAATTTATCAGGATAAGTTTACCGAACTTAAAAGTTTTACCGGAGTATTTACAGATAACACTGGGAAAGTGATAAAAAAAATTGGGAAAAAAGATTTGACATCAACAGCTTATTCTTCCGATATTGCTTCTGATGATAAATACTCACATTATGAATACCATCCGACCGGTTATCCATATACTGTACGGTATGAATATGAACTAAAAATTAAAAACGGTATTGCATCATACCCACGTTTTATCCCTGTTAAAGGTTATCGATTATCCGTAGAGCAGGCAAAACACATCATCCAAGTACCATCGGATAAAAAAGTACGTTTTAAAGCCAATCGATTAAAACAAGAAGAAATACGGACAGAAGGAAAAAATACAATTTATGAATGGACAATTACTGGATTTCCCGCTATTGAATCAGAACCTTATGCCCCGGCTCTGATGTTCCTGGCACCGACGGTTGAATTAGCTCCTGTAGATTTCTGTATGGAGGGTATCTGTGGAAATATGTTGGACTGGAACAATTTGGGAATCTGGTACATGAATCTATTGAAAGAACGTGATAAGATATCCCCTGCATTAAAGGAAAAGATTATTTCGTTAACAGCTAATGCTGTAAATGAAAAAGAAAAGGTGCAACGTATTTTCCAATATTTGCAATCAACCACTCGTTATGTAAGCATACAACTCGGTATCGGCGGCTTACAGCCAATGAACGCCAGTATAGTTGAAAAAACAGGTTTCGGTGATTGTAAAGCTTTGTCCAATTATATGAAAGCGATGCTGGAAGTTGTCAATATACCATCCATATATACCATTATCAGCACTGACAGAGCCAGCTTATATAGTGATTTTGCAAGTCTGGGACAAATGAACCACGTAATTTTGGCTGTGCCAATGGCTACAGATACATTATGGCTGGAATGCACCAATCCGCTTATACCGTTTAATTATGCACATAGCAACATTGCCGGTCACCAATGTTTATTAATCACACCCGAAGGCGGAAAGTTAGCCAGAGTCAAAAATCAAACAAGCATCAGCAATCATAAATCTACAAATGTATTCATCTCTATTGATGAATCTGGAAATGCTTCAGGCAAAATGAATGCCGACCACAAACTGGAAGCTTATGAATACATGATGGGATTTGTTCATAATATGAGCCGGGAGGAACAGGTAAATGCAATTTTACGCGGATTAAAATCTGCCAAAACACAAATATCAGGTTTGGAGATTATATCAAACGATTCAGAGACACCCGATCTCAAACTACAATATCAGTTGAAATTAGAACACTTTGGAAATAGGTCGGGAAATCGTTTATTTGTGCCATTATCTCTATCACCGGTATATATAACCCCATTACGTACTACGGCGCGGAAATATGATATTGTTATTTCCAATAATGTCTTACGTTCGGATACCCTTCGAATAGATATTCCCAAGTCATTTACGGGAGAATCTATTCCGAAGTCTATAACTTTGGACAGTGAGTTTGGTAACTATTCAATGAATATTGGAATAAATAATAATGAAATATTAATTATTCAACAGCTTTTATTGAAAAAAGGTCAATATCCAGCCAACAAAGCCATTGAATTTCAACAGTTCACCAAAGATATAGGTAAAGAGGTCAATCGTAAAATGGTTTTCAG